>DASPXY010001530.1:0-5168 GCA_035637055.1 Gemmataceae bacterium
TAACCGGTGCGGGCCTCGTCGAAGCGACCCGCTTCGGCATCCTGCCGGGCCTTGTACGCGTGGGCGTTCCCGACATGCATCCGCAACCGCCGCTCCAGTGGGTTCGCCTTGAGGGCCCGTTGAAACAGACTTAGCGCCTCCGCATACTCTGCCTTCGCCATCAGCAGGTTGCCCAGCGCTTCGAGCGTCTGCACATGCTCGGGGAAGCGCTGCAGCAGGCGGCGGGCGGCCTTCTCTGCCTTCGCCGATTGCTCCTTCTCCTGGTAGTGCTCGAACAGGGCGACGTAGGTTTCGAGCTGATCGGGGGCGAGTTTCAGGCTCTGTTCGAGGCACTCCTCGGCGGACGGTTTGAGCGGTTTGGGCCGATCGGGGTGGTCGCGCAGGAACGGCGGCAACTCGGGCAGTTTGTCGAGGAAGTCGGGGACGCCGTCGGCGTTCTCGGCCATGTGCCGCCAGACCAGGGCGCGGACGCGGTCGGCCTGTTCGCCGGGCCAGGCTGCCGGGTTGGCCGACACCGACTTCTCGAACTTCTGCCAGGCTTTGTGCCCCTCCGGCAGCAGGCGGCGGTGATCCAGCGAGAGCCCTTCCAGGCGCGTCAGCTGCGGATCGTCCGCGGGAGCCCCGAAAACACGCCGGTAGCGATTGATGTCCTCCGGCTGCCCGTGGCTGACGACAGACCAGTAGAAGCAGGCCGCCAGACGCGGGATGAGTTGCGGGGCCTGCAAGCGCAGGTTCGGTAGGAGAGCCTCGGCCTGGCGGAACGCCTGCGGCAACTGGTGCTCGTTCGCCAGGCTGCGCTGGATGGCACGGAAGGCCGGCACCAGGCCGGTATCCTGCAGGTGGTCCTTTTCCGCCTGCAAGATCGCCTGCACCGCTGGCTGCTGGGTGGTGCGATAGGTCGAGTCGATGGCGAAGCGCAGCGGAGCAGCCAGGCGCGCCGGCAGACGCTCGGGGTGTAGACGCAGCCAGTTCTCCAGGGCGCGGGTGTCGTCGTTCTGGTGGTAAGCTATCAGGCCGCGCAGGAAGACTTTCCATTCGAGAAACGGTGATTGCAGGCCAATGCCCTGCAGGGTCGTGCGTGCCTCTTCATCCCGCTCCGCTTCCGTCTGGGCAAAGGCCTGAAGGATGAGATCGAACTGCGGTCGCAGCGCCTCGGGGAGGGCGTCGCGGCCCGCCTTGCCCTGGCGCAGGGCCCCATCGACTGCGTGCCCCATGATCCGGCCGAGCGCTGGTGAACCAGGGAGAGCTTCGACGAGTTTCAACGCACGCGGCACGTCGCCGCAGGCCGCCAGTTCCTGCGCCACCTGTTCCAGAAACGCAGGCTCGCCGCCCAGTTGGGCCGCATTGTCGAGGACAGTGGCAGCGTCGCGTGTATAGCCCTGGACGCGGAGCAGGCGGCCGCGTTCCAGCGCGGTCTTCTGCAGCACTTCCTTGTGAGCCGGCGTCGGCTCCTGCTTGTAGAGGGTGCGGGCGAGTTCCAGGGCCTGCTGCGAGCGGCCTTCGCGAAGGGCCTTCTCAATGCGCGACCGCAGCACGGCCGGCGAGAGTGTGGCGGTGTGATGATGTGGGCGTTTGGGTTTTTTGGCCACCTGGACGTCTCCCTGAGATGGACACCTATAACTTATTGTAGCGAGTCCTGGACGGAAAAAGTACAAAGAGCAGAGGTGAGCGCGAAACGGCCTCCGATACCGGGACCGTGTGAGGATTCTGCCGATGAGTGCGACGTCCTTCACCTCGGAAGAGCTGCCGCGCTGCCCTGTCTGTGGGGAACGGGCCCTGCTTGAGTTGTGCGACCCCGCCGGCCTGGCGCTGTGCCCGCGTTGTGGCTCGCTCCTGTGTTGGTTCCGGCGACGGTTTGCCCGGTCTGCCAGCGTCAACCTGATCAGGCTGGAGACGACGCTTGCGGAACTGGGCGCCGACTCGCTGGACATTGTCGAGTTCCTCATGGAGTTGGAAGAGGGATTTGGCGTCACCATCCCGGACGACGTAGTGGAGCGGCTGACGACAATCGAGAGCGTCATTCGCCACATTGAGCGCTCTCGGAAAGAGGACGCCGCCTAACGGGCGGCTGACGAAGGCCATGAACCCGCGCAAACTCATTCTGCTCAACCCGTACCAGTTACCCGGCCAGAGCCCCTTGACGCTCAGCAACGAGGACATGGCGTGCTGGCTGAACGGCTACTCGGCGCTGTGGCACCCGGCGGCTCTCTGGGGCGCTGCCGGCGTTCCCGTGGTCGAGGCAACCTACGATCACGAACAGCCGAAACCCGATCACCTCTACGCGGTCCCCGAGTCGCCGCCGCTGTACATGCCCGACGACTGGGAGCAGAAGGTGCGCGAAATCGGCGCGATCTGCTTCCGCGCTACCCCCGACCGCGAGGCGACCCTGACGAACCTTAAGAACGCTCTCGCCACGATGCCGCCGGAAGCGGCCTTGCTGGCACTTCCACCGGACAAGGTAACGCCGTTCTTCGGCATTGGCCTGGGCGCTGTTGTCAGCGCCGCACTCGCCGAGGCGATGGAGCACGAGAACCTGTTAGACGTGGAAACATTCTGGCAGGACGTTCAGCAGGCCATCGCTGCTCTCGGCGGACTGCCCTTCACGCCGGTCGAACGCCCCACTCAGGAAGGGACGTCTGCCATGCCGCCGTATGACGAGTACGGCGCGCCCCCTCAAGAGGACTTCGCTGACGCCGGTGCGCCCGTGCAGGATTTCGAGGCGCCGCCCCCTGCCGACGATTCCGACCTGTTCGCCCCGCCGTCCGAGCCAGAGGCCGCGGCCCCCGAATCGTCGCCGCAGGAGAATGTCCCAGCGCCGGAGGAGTGGCAGCGTCATCTGCAGTCGGCGGCGGACCGACTGCTGTCCGCGCGCGAGGTGCTCTACCCGGTGGCGATCCACCTCCTCGACATGGTGCTGCTGGACGAGGAGCAGCCAGGCAAACCTTTGCCCGCGACGTTCGGCCAGGGCCTTCCTGTGAACGTGGTCGCTTCCGGGATGGTCCTGGAGAAACTGAGCCGCGAGCACCCCGAGCGCCTCGCCGACCTGCGCGAGCGCGTGGCCCGCGAACAGGTGGAAGTCTGCGGCGGTTGCTACGCGGAGCGCGAGGACGCGCTGTTGCCAGTCGAGTCGCAGTTGTGGAATCTGCTCAAGGGTCAGGAAGTTGCGCGCCAGCTGCTCGGTAGTGAGGTTCGCGTCTTCGCGCGGCAGCGCTTCGGCGCTCATCCGCAGCTGCCGCTGCTGCTCAACAACGCGGGCATCAATCGCGCCCTGTTCCTCACCTTCGACGAATCCGCGGTGCCGGTCTACCAGACGCCGGTGGTCAACTGGCCCTCGCCTGACGGCAAGCAGGTCGATTGCTTCACGCGCACGCCGCACCCCGCCGACAGCCCCGCGACCTGGTTCAACCTGGCCCATTACCTGTTTAAGACGATCCGCGAAGACCACTATGCAACGCTGGCGTTCCTGCATCGCGGCGAGACGGCTTCGCCGTGGTATCACGATTTGCTGGAATTGTGCCGTTTCGTGCCGGTCCTCGGCCAGTGGACGACGTTCTCGGGCTACCTGACGCAAGTGCAGGCGGGTGAGTACGCCTCGGCACTATCGGCCGACGAGTTCCATTCGGACTATCTCAGCGAGCGCGTGCCGCCTCATACGGACCCGGAGCAATACGCCGAGCCAGGGGCGCCGCCGCCGCCGCGGAAACTGCCGGGCGCCGCCGCGAAGGTGCCGGTGAGCGGGTTCGCCAGCCACGCCCGCGCCCGGCGGCGCATCGACACCTGCTGGACGCTGGCCGCTCTGCAGCGGGGCCTGGCCGGCAAGAACGATCCGCTCCGCGTCGAGGGAGCGATCAAGGAACTGGAGGACGACATCGAGCGGACGGCCCTGAACGCGCTGGGGACGGTGGACGGGGCCGAACGGCTCGTGGAGATTGAGAAGCAAATCGCCGGCACGTTGGCGGATCGACTGCTCTCGCGGGCGACGGCTGACCAACCCGGGTATCTCATCCTCAACCCATGCAGTTTCACGCGCCGCGTCGCCCTGGAACTGGACGGTGCCTCTGGGATGGTTCGGGGCGGTTCACCCAGTGGAGTACCACAAGGCTCACCGCCCCTCTGGCCGCTGCCGATCGTCGATCCGGTGAAGGCGTGTCAGGTCGATGGCGACAAGCTGCGCGTCGTGGTCGAGGTGCCGGCCCTGGGTTTTGCGTGGATTCCGAAGGCAGGGCCGCAGGGAACGGTGCCGCCGGCCATGCGAATGCGGTTGGCCGACGAGCGGTGCGTGCGCAACGAGTTCTTCGAGGCGGAGATTGATGCGGCGACGGGCGGCCTGCGCGGCATCCGCGACCACCGCACCGGCGTCAATCGGGTGGCTCAGCGGCTGGTGTTCAACCCCGGCAGCGTGATGAAGGCCACGGCGATCAGGACGACATCGGCCGGACCGGCGCTGGGCGAGATCGTGGCGGAGGGGATGTTGCTCGGCGAGCAGGAGCAGGTATTGGCGAAGTTCCGGCAGCGGTTTCGGGCGTGGCTGGGACGGCCGCTGCTGGAGATGCGCATCGAGATCTATCCAGAACAACCGGCGGCCGGTTATCCGTGGCACGCCTATTACGGATCGCGTTTTGCGTGGCGCGACGAGCGGGCGGTGATGCTGCGCGGCGTCAACGGCACGGGCTACGTCACGACGCACGTGCGGCCACAGACTCCGGATTATCTGGAGTTGCGGCTGGCACGGCAGAGCACGGTCCTGTTTCCCGGCGGACTGCCGTTCCACCAGCGCCACGAAGGCCGCATGCTCGACGTGATCCTGGCGCCGGAAGGCGAGACGGCCAACGTGTTTGATTTCGGCATCGCCCTGGACCGCGAACAACCGATGCAAACGGCGCTGGGGCTGATCACGCCGGTGCCGGTGGTGCCGACGACGAAGGGGCCGCCGCACATCGGCGCGAAAGGGTGGCTATTCCACCTCGACGCCCCGAACCTGCTACTCACGGGACTACGGCCGGGGAAACTGGAGGCGCCTGCGCCCGGGACGGAGGCGCCTGCGGACGGCATGGACGCGATCACGGCGCGGCTGTTGGAGTGCAGCGCGTTCCACAGTCGGGCCGAGTTTCGCTGCGTGCGCGACCCGCGTCGGGTGGCCTTGCTGGACGCCCGCGGCAGCTGTTTGA
>DASPXY010001531.1:0-4811 GCA_035637055.1 Gemmataceae bacterium
TTCTTCTCCGCCTCACGTCGCTGCTGCTTCTGCGTCTTGATCGTCTCCTTGAGGTGGTACGTGAACGTGGCCCCGAACGGCGGATTGTCCGCGGTGAAGAACGCCGAGCCCAGGAACGCCTTGCCCGGCAGGCCGTATTGCCGCGTCGGAATGTACAGCAGCGCATCGCGGACGGGGAACAGCGTCGCCTCTTGCCGCAGCGTCTCGGGTGTCAGCCCGCGCAGCGGAGTATAGTCATCGAGAATGTAGATACCTCGGCCAAAGGTGCCGACGACGAGGTCGTTCATCCGTTTCTGAATCGCTAGATCCTTCATCGCAATAGTCGGCAAACCACCCTTGAGACGCACCCACTGCTTGCCGCCGTCGATCGTGCAGAACAGCGCGAATTCCGTGCCGACGAACAGCAGGTTCGGGTTGACGTGATCCTCCGCGATCGCCAGCACCGAGCCACGTGATGGCAGGTCGGCGGTGATGCTCTTCCACGTGCGCCCGGCGTCTGTGCTCTTGAGCAGGTACGGGGCGAAATCGCCCATCTTGTGGTTGTCGAACGCGAGGTAGATTGTGTCGCGTTGGTGCTGCGATGCTAATAACCGCGTCACGTACGTCCGCTCCGGCACGCCGGGGAACGTGTCGATCTTCCGCCACGTCTTGCCGCCGTCCTCCGTCACCTGCACCAGCCCGTCGTCGGTGCCTACATAGATCAACCCCTCCTGCTTTGGGGACTCGGCGAGCGCGAGGCAATTGCCGTAGAACGACGTCGATTGATGCTTGGCGACCGCGTCGGGGCCCCACAGCTTGCCCATCACCGGCAGCTTGTCGCGATCGAGTTGGCGCGTCAGGTCGCCGCTGATCGCCTTCCAACTATCGCCGCGGTCGTCGCTGCGAAAGAGCTTGTTCGCGGCGAAATAGAGCCGTGTATTGGAGTGCGGGCTGATGAGCAACGGCGAATCCCAGTTCCAGCGCAGCGGCGGCTCGCCCTTGCCGGGTTGCGGCTGGATGACCACACTCTGCCCGGTCTTGCGGTCGTAGCGCGTCAATACACCATATTGCATCTCGCAATAGACGGTATTGGGATCCTTCGGATCGACGCGGCAGTGAAAGCCGTCGCCGCCCTGCGTGACGAACCAGTCGGCGTTGGTGATGCCGTGAACGCTGCGCGTGCGGGCCGGGCCGCCGAAGGTGAAGTTGTCCTGCGTGCCGCCGTAGACATGATAGAACGGACCGCCCTCGTCCACACCCACGTCGTAGAACTGAACCGTCGGCAGGTTGGCCAGGAAGTTCCAGTTGGCGCCGCGATCGAAGCTCTCGTAGATGCCGCCGTCGCAGCCGACGCGATAGTGGTTCGTGTCCTTCGGGTTGATCCAGATGGCGTGATCGTCCACGTGGCGGAACTTCGAGCCGAGGCGCCGCAGCGTCTTGCCGCCGTCGTCGGACACCTGCATGTAGACGCCCATGACATAAACGCGATCCGCATTCTTCGGATCGACCGCGACGCCCGCGAAGTACATGGCCCCCTGATCGAAGTCGTTGCGCCGCTCCCACGTCTCGCCGCCGTCGGTCGAGCGGAACACGCCGCCCTTCTTGTCGATCGACTCGACGCCGGCATAGACGACGTCCGGTTTCGACGGGGCGATGGCGAGCGAGATGCGGCCGAGATCCTCCGTCGGCAGGCCAGTCTTGAGCTTCTTCCAGGAGGCGCCGCCGTCAATCGATTTGTAGATGGCGTTTTCGGGGCCGCCGTTGATCAGCGTCCAGACGTGGCGGCGGCGCTGGTAGGCGGCGGCGATCAGCACATCGGGATTGCGCGGATCGAAGACCGCGTCGGTGACGCCGGTGTTCTCGCTGATGCTCAGGACGTTCTTCCAGATTTTGCCGCCGTCGGTCGTCTTGAACAAACCGCGGTCGCCGCCGGCATTCCACAACGGCCCCTGGGCGGCGACGTAGACGACATCCGAGTTGCGCGGGTCGATGAGGATGCGGCCGATGTGCTCGGAGTTTTTCAGGCCGACGTTGCGCCACGACTTGCCGCCGTCCTCGGAGCGATAAATGCCATCGCCGTAGCCGACGCTGCGCTGGCTGTTGTTCTCGCCGCTGCCGACCCAGACGACGTACGGGCGTTTCGGATCGAGGGCGATGGCGCCGATGGAGTACGAACCCTGGTCGTCGAAGATGGGCGTCCAGGTCGTGCCGGCGTTGGTGGTTTTCCAGACGTTGCCCGAGGCAACCGCGACGTAATAGTGGCTGAAGTCCTGCGGATGGACGGCGAAGGCGGCGACGCGGCCCGAGGCGACGGCGGGGCCGATCGAGCGGAACTTCAGACCGCTGAAGGTGGCGGCTGACAGGGGGCTGTCACTCTTCGGCTGGGCCGGGAGCGGACGTGTCAAGAGCAGCAGGCAAACGAGAGCGGCACAGGGGAGACGCATGGTTTCTTCTCTCCAGGGAGACGGGCGCCGCACGACCCGAGGTGCGGCGATCTCGGCTGAAACTTGGTGAGACTTTATAGGCAGCGCGTTCACCCGGCATCCCGCCGGGCCGAAGCCGAAATGTCGTCAGCGTTCTCGGCGGTTGGTAGGATAGTGATGTTCAGAGAAAGGAGCGCAACGATGTCCATCGCTGAAATCATCCCCGCCATGCGTGCCCTGCCGCGGAGCGAGAAATTCAGGCTCGTGCGGCTGTTGCTCGATGACCTGGCGGGAGAGGAACTCCTCGCAGGACTCAAGCAGGGACAGGAGTTCCCCCTCTACACCCCCGAGTTCGCCCCTGGAGCGGCCGCCCAACTCGCCACGCTCCTCGAAGAGCAAGGAAAGCAGGTATGAGTTTGGTCGAGCAGTTCCCATACCGCGACAGGAATCCATCGACCGCAGGTTTCGACCTGATGCCGGACCTTCCCATCCTCCTCCGGTCAGCAACGCACACGCTCTCCGGGTTGGCACTGGTCGATAGTGGAGCGACTATCGGAGTGTTGCCCTATTCGCTCGGCGTGCAATTGGGGTTCGACTGGAAAGCGCAGAACTTGCAACTGCGTCTCACTGGCGCTCTCGCGCAGGTCGAGGCCCGCGGCATTGTCGTCGAGGCGGTTGTCGGGCAACTTTCACCCGTCCGGCTCGTTCTGGCCTGGGCCGCTTCGGATCAGGTTCCGTTTCTTCTGGGGCAATTCAACTTCTTCCAGGTGTTCGACATCGCCTTTTTCCGCTCGCGAGGGTTCTTCGAGGTTCGGCCGGCGTCTCCTGCAGGAAACCCTTGACCCGGCGAGATGGCCGCTGAACTGGCAGCAGATGCGGCAGGAGCAATAGGGAAACGAGAGCGGCACAGGGGAGGCGCATGGTTTCTTCTCTCCAGGGAGACGGCCGCCGCACGACCCGAGGTGTGGCGATCTCGGCTGAAACTTGGTGAGACTTTATGGGCAGCGCGTTCACCCGGCATCTCGTTGTGCTTGAGCTACCGTAGCGGCGCCCGGTGTGGTAAAATAAAGATAGGGGAGGTGGGAGAATCGGATCTCATCTCATTCCACCCAGACCTCTCTCCGGTCGCCCAAGCCGTCCGGGGTGCGCGCCATGCAGGAAAAGGTGCCAGGAGCCGATTGCGGATAATTAGCCTCCGCAATCGGCTCCTGGCACCTTTTTCGCCCCGCTGGAGTCGGAACGTCGTTGCGGAGCCGGTCCATCCCACGATAAGATGGACGTTTGGATAGTAACATGAAGCCACTCCAAGAGGATGATCCAACATGGATCCTACGCCCAAGAAATTGCGCCCTTATCAGGTGAGGCTGGTGACCGACGTTTGTCGGGCCACCGAAGACGTCCTGGTCGAACAGCCGACGGGCTCGGGCAAAACCGTGCAGATCGTTACTCTGGTGGCGATGCACCTGGGGCGGCGTTTTACTCATGCGGTGATCTCGGCGCCCCAGGAGCAAATCGAGGAGGGATTCACCAAGCGGGACTATCAGGTCATCGCGTTCCCTGACTGTCCGGGCGTGGCGGTGCCCTCGATTCAGGTGCCGAAAGCCCTGATTCATGGGGCGCGGGAGAGCAAACTCGGTTCGGTCAGGCGGGTGCTGCGCTACCTGCGCGAACCGGGAGCGCTCGACTACGCCTTTGCGTGTACCCATGCGGCGCTGAACCGGCTCAATCCAGAGGAATTGCCCGACGACCTCTCCGGCAAGGCGCTGTTCATCGACGAGGCCCATCACGCCTCGGCCGATGGGCTGTCGCAGCTCGTCACACTTTGGCGGGAGCGCGGCGGCCAGTTGTTCTTCTTCACGGCGACCCCGTACCGCGGCGATGGGCGTCCAGTCCGGCTCGAAGGCATGCGCGCGTTCCGCCGCTCCCTCGCGGAACACATGGCGGAAGGGTTCGCTCCCAGGCACCTCGAAAGCGAAATCGTGGCCCTCGGTCAACCGGGCGATGCGATCACCGCCGGCCAATTTACCGGCGAAGAGGCCCCGCCGAGTTCCTATTTTGAGGGGCTGGTTGCGGCGATTTGCAGCAGGTGGCGGGAGGATGGCAAACCGAAGGCCATTGTCCGCGTGCCGCCGATGCGGGGCGGACGCAGTGGGGAACTGGTCGGCCGTCTGCTGCAAGCCCTCGCTTCGCAGGGCGCCCGGGTTCTCGATGCCACCGGCACCGGCGCGGCGGATAAGGAGCGGTTCCTGACCGCCCTCGAAGCCGAGAAGAGCCGGACCTACGCAACCTCGTCATTCGACGTGATGGTGGGGATCCAGAGGGTTCTGGAAGGGACCGACTGGCCAGTGTGCAGTGCGGTCTACTGTGTGGGGATGCCGGGGTCGCTGAATACCGTGGTCCAGTTCCTGG
>DASPXY010001532.1:0-7066 GCA_035637055.1 Gemmataceae bacterium
CCGGGGCAACTCGCGGGCCAATCCCTGGGTTGCAAACCCAACCGTCTGCACTCCATGAAATTACGAGGAGGGAGGAATAGCCTGCACGAAACCGGCGCAGGTCAGAGCGTGCATTTCGCGCGAACCGATCAGGCAAACTGCAATGCCTATCGCACCTGCACTCTTTGTAAAGGATGCGACCGGGGGCTGCCGATAATACTCCTACCCAACTGCCACGTCTCAATCTGCTTCCAAGCGGCTCACAGAACTGGGAGCAGCGTTCGACCCCGATTGACTTTTCATGAGGAGAAGAGCAATCCGCGTACTCTCCTGAACGCGGACTTTGGCTGCCACAACCCGCAAGCGCCACCGCGCCCCATCTGGGCTCTTTGGCTGGAACTCCGTACCCGCGCATTCACGGCTGAGGCAGACCACTCTCCTTCGGTACTTCGCCAAGATGTGCGCGGTCGATTGACTGGGACGGGACAGGGGAAATGCCATGATTCGGGCCGTGTCCTCCACCTGTTGGGGGGTTGTGGTGGTGGCCTCGCTGGCGCTGCCCGCCCGTGTGGCGGGAGTGCCCCTGACCCCCGATTCCTTTACCGTGATCGCCCCGCCTGCGATGACGATGGAAGCGGGACAGGAGGCCATGCTCGCCCTTCACTTCAAGGGCAATCGTTTCGAGAGTGCGGTCAGCGTGACCTTCCCCGATCTGCCGGCGGGCATCACCATCACCCCTGTGGGACCAGGTCGAAGCGATCAGAAGAGTTGGCGCGGGGTGGTTCGGGCTGCCCCAGGAACCCCGGCACACACCGCCCAGATCACCGTCCAGGCTCGAGCTGGCGGCCTCGGGAAAGAGGCCACATTCCCTCTCACCATCACCAGGCCCACCTCGTCCACCGCAGTATCACAGGTGTCCTTCGCGCCGAAAACCACTGTCGGCCCCTCGGGAACCCAGCCGCAGACCCCGAACCTCCCCGAGCCAGAGCGACTCGCCCGATTGGGAGACCCCGTCACCGCCATTCCGCAGGCTGGCACGCTCGCAGGGGGAAGTGGATCGGTCCTCCCTTCGGATCCAGACTCCGCGATCCGGATTGAGATCCCGCCGACGACAGAGCGCGCCATTCTGAACTCTCCCGTTGCGGACAATACTCTCGAGGGTGACAAGACGGTCCCCGAACCGATCGTTCTGACAGCCCCGTTCGCCCCCGCACCCACGCCGGCACCCACACCGAAGGAGGTTGCTGCCGCGCCGCCGTCCGATCGCTATGCCCTGATGAAAGCGCTCCAGGGCACCGCGCTGGGGGACTCTCTCGACGGGTTGCGGCTGCGCCTCTCCGGCTGGGCGGATGTCTCGTACACCGCCAGCAGCGTTGCTCACAACCAGCTGCCGATGGGGTTCAACTACCTGGCCAACAACTTCCTCCTGCAACAGAACTGGATCCGCTTCGAGCGCACCGTCGTCACGAGCGGCACGACCGAGCCAACCTTCGGCTTCCGCACCGACTGGATCCTACCCGGGGCCGACTACCGCTTTACCGCGGCCCGTGGCCTGTTCAGCGGCCAGCTCGTGGCCAACAACGGCCACCCGATCATCTATGGCATCGACCCCATCGACTTCTACGTCGAGGGCTACTTCCCCACCGTCGGGCGCGGGCTGGACGTCAAGGTCGGCCGTTTCTTTGCCCAGGTTGGGGTGGAGGCCAACGACGCCCCAAGCAACGCCCTGTTCTCGCATGCCTACACCTTCATCTACAACCCGTTCACGCACACCGGCTTCATGGCGACCCTGAAACTGACCGACGCCTGGACGGTCTACGGCGGGCTGGTGCTGGGTAGCGACGTGTTCATCGACCCGGCGGCCGAGCCGACCTTCATGGGCGGGGTGAAGTGGGCGCCGCCACAGGGGCCCGACACCCTCGCCGTGAACGTCATGCTCTGCGACGGGCGCTTCAATGTGGCCGAGCAGTTCTACAACCCGAACCTGGTCGAACTGATCTGGACGCACCGCTTCAACCCGCGCCTTACCAGCACGTTGCATGCAGCGTACGCCTACCAGACGAACGTGCCGGACCTGGGCTTCATCTGGTCGCTGGGGGTGGTGAACTACCTGACCTACGACTTCACGCCGCGGCTGAGTGGCACGACGCGGCTGGAGTTCTACGACGACGCCCAGGGACAGCGCACTGGCTTTTCCGGCCTGTACACCGCGCTGACGGCGGGGCTGACCTTCAAGCCCTATCGGTTCCTCACGATCCGCCCCGAGTTGCGCTACGATTACAACCCAGACTCCCGTCCGTTCCAGAACAATCACGGCCTGTTCACCGCCAGCACCGACGTGATCGTCCGCTGGTAGCGGCGGAGGACGGCCCGGCTAACGACAACACTCACCCGAGTGAGAGGAGGTTACGGTGATGAAGAAGGTATTCGCGGGCACGGTCGGCTTGGTCGTGCCGCTGCTCGCCCTGGGCCAAGGGCAGGGCCAACCACAAGTGAAGCAGGTGCCGCCCGGCACGCCGGTGACGATCCAGGTGACGCCCGCGCCATCGCCATCGCCGAACGTCACCATGACGCTCGGATCGCGCCGCGCCGTGGTCACGCCCCACCGCCAGGGGTGCTGCCACACCGGCGGCGGCAACATCGACGTCGCTCAACCCTCCCCGGACACCGTGGTCGTCACCATGACCGGGGTGGCCGTGGCTGTCGGCGGTCTGTGCGGCGCCGGGGTCGCGGGTATGGATTTCGTCCTGAGTCAGGACTTCGAGGTGAGCTTCGAGAAGCCGGAGGTGAAGGCGGCCAAGGTGACCCTGGAGGGGCGCGTCCTCGGCCTGCTGCGCAGTCACAAGCACGGCGGCACCGCCGAGGCGACTCACGGTTGTGCGATCGTCCAGGCCGAGACAGCGGAGTTGCTCAGTCTTTCCGTCCCCGACTACCTGGCGTCCAACGGCGAGAACCTGTCGGTCAACGACCGGGAAGGGCCGCGCTCGGCGCCGATCACCCCAGGCAAGTACAGGCTGCACCAGACCTTCCACGTCATGGCATCGCACCCGCGGTCGCTGTTGCCGTGCAAGGCGGCCTCGGCGGAGTTCGCCCCCGACCCGGCGCTCGACCCGCTGTGGATTAGCTACTGGGAGCCGTTCCACGGGGCCGCCAAGAAAGACTTCGGTTTCCAGGTCACCCTCAAGGTCGCCGAGGAAAGCCAACCAAACGGAGAGAAAAAGGAGTCGGAGAAGCTGGACATCATCCCCAAGAAGGTGAAATGACCCGAAGCCGGGACGGATCGAGGGTTGAGACTGAAAGAGAGGGTTACCGGTGTTGTGGCACGGTCTCCTGACCGTGCCACGGCTGTTGACCGCAGGTCTCCGGGAGTAGCGGGAGACCTCCGGTCAGTCAAAGTGGCACGGTCAGGAGACCGTGCCACAACCTGGGGGTCAGGAGACCGTGCCACAACCTGGGACCGTGCCACAACCTGGCCTCAATCCTCGACCCGCCGCCCCCAATCGCTTTCGCGAGGCGCCTCATCTCCGCGTTCATCGCCAGGTTCACTTCGAGGACGTTCACCAGATCGACGCCCACCAGCCCCCCGAACGGGGCCTCCTTGCGCCCTTCCAGCAGGCGTTCCAGGGTTTCGTGAATCTTTTGCCCCAGGGGCTTGCCTAGCTTGGCCTCCGCTTCGCCTCTCACCCGCTTCTCAATCTCTTTCCGCTCCGCCTCGTCCACCTTTTTCCCGGTGGCTTCACTGGCCTTGATGAGTTCGTCCACACGGGCCTTGAGCAGTTTGGCGGCCTGGGCGGCGGCGACTCGGTGTTTCAGCTGGTAGCGGGCGTTCGCCAGGGTAATGTGCGGGTCCAGCCCGGAGCCAGACGCCATGACCATATCGGCCGGGACGTTCTCCAGTTCGACGTTGGGATGGTCCTGGCGCCACATGTCAAAGAAGACGCTCTGGATCTCGGTACCCTTTTCGACCCAGACGATCTCCTTCTTGGTCTCGCCCGCGACGGTCTTCTCGACCACCGTCGGCCACTTGCCTGACCGCTCGCTGGAGACGCTCTCGAAGAATGGCACCGCCAGATCTTCGGGCTTGGGGTTCGGAGTCGAAGGGTTGGCTTTCCGCCACTTGGTCACCGCTTCGGGGTGGGCGTTCGCCCAGCGGGCCACCTCGTCCGCGGTCACCTTGTCTTGCTTGACCCAGTCCGCCGCCAGACTCGGGTGCGCCCGCGCCCACTGGGCGACGATGCCTGACCGACCCTGGTAGACGTCCTTGCGGAACCAGTCCTCCAGATCTTCCTGGACGGTCTTACCCTTGGGGGGAGTTCCCTTGTACTTCACGATCGGCCCCAGGGCTCGGGCCACCCGGTTGCGCAGGGCGTAGTTGCTGCTGCCCCAGTTGCTCCCGCTGGAGGCAGCCCCGTTGTAGGAGGCGGCCGACGGTCGCGGCTGGAAATACTCGTCGCCGCTGAAGCCCTGGGCGATCAGCCGCGAACCCCGTGCCTTGGCGGGCTCCGTCGTCGGCTCTCCCTTCTCGTCGAGCAGGCTTCCCTGGGCCTGATGGGGGAATGCCACCTGGCCGACACCCAACAGGGCCAGAGGATACAGCATCGAGCAAAGGACCAACGTCAGCACCACCAGCCAGAGGTTGGCGCGGAGGTGGTTGTTCATTTCATCGCTCCTGTTCGCTGGGACCGCCGGTCCACTCGCGGAGCGAGTGGACTACCTTGCCGGCAGTGGTTACACGAAGCCCAGGACCGTCAGCACCATGTCGATCAACTTGATCCCCACGAAGGGGACGATCACCCCGCCTAGGCCCCAGATCAACAGGTTGCGCCGCAGCAGTGCGTCCGCCCCCACCGGTCGGTATTTGACCCCTTTCAGAGCGATCGGGATCAGCAGCGGGATGATGATCGCGTTGAAGATCACCGCCGACAGGATCGCACTCGTCGCCGAGGTCAGGTTCATGAAGTCGATCACCTTGAGCCACGGCAAGGCTGCGGCGAACATCGCCGGGACGATGGCGAAATACTTGGCGAGGTCATTGGCGATCGAGAATGTTGTCAAAGCTCCACGGGTCATGAGCAACTGCTTGCCGACCTCCACGACCTCGATCAACTTGGTCGGGTCGCTGTCGAGGTCCACCATGTTGCCGGCCTCCTTGGCCGCCTGGGTGCCGCTGTTCATGGCCACGCCCACGTCGGCCTGGGCCAGCGCCGGGGCGTCGTTGGTGCCGTCGCCCATCATGGCCACCAGTTTGCCGCCGTGCTGCTCCTTGCGAATGTAGGCTAACTTGGCCTCCGGAGTGGCCTGGGCGATGTAGTCATCGACGCCGGCCTGGGCGGCGATGGTTTTCGCTGTCAGTGGGTTGTCACCAGTGACCATGACCGTGCGCAGCCCCATCTTCCGGAGCCGCTCGAAGCGCTCCTTCATCCCCGGCTTGAGGATGTCCTCCAGCACCACCACGCCAGCGATACGGTTGCCCTCGCAGACCAGCAACGGCGTCGCCCCCTGTGACGCGACCGCATCCACCTGGCCCTGCGTCCCCTCGGGGACCGTGCCGCGCTCCTTCTGTACGTAGCGCAGGACCGCGTCGGGGGCGCCCTTGCGGATGCGCCCGCCGTCCGGCAGATCGACTCCACTCATGCGCGTCTGGGCGGTGAACTCGATGAAGTGCGCTCCTTGGGGGACAGCCGGCGCTCCGCCTGCCTGGCGGCGAACCAACTCGACAATGCTCTTGCCCTCGGGGGTCAGGTCGGCCGCCGACGCGAGCGCACCCAGCCGCCCCACCTCCTCGGCGCTATAGTTGCCCAGGGGGATGAAGCGGGTCGCCTGGCGGTTGCCCATCGTGATCGTGCCGGTCTTGTCGAGGAGCAGAGTATCGACATCGCCAGCCACTTCGACCGCCTTGCCGCTTTTGGCGAGGACATTGGCTCGCAACGCCCGGTCCATGCCGGCGATGCCGATGGCTGCCAGCAGCGCCCCGATGGTCGTCGGGATCAGGCACACCAGCAAAGCCACCAGCGTCGGCACGTCCGTGCTCAGGCTGCGCACCGCCCCCTCGGCGCCGGCAAAGTCCTTCATGTAGCGCTCGGCGTGCAGGGCCATCGGCCACAGGGCGGCAGTGACGATCAGGAAGATCAGGGTGAAGGCGGCCAGCACCAGCGACAGCGCGATCTCGTTGGGCGTGCGCTGGCGGATGGCCCCTTCGACCAGGGCGATCATGCGGTCCAGGAACGACTCCCCCGCGCTCGCGGTGACACGAACCACGATGCGGTCGGACAGCACGCGCGTGCCGCCGGTGACGCCTGAGCGGTCGCCGCCTGCCTCCCGCACCACGGGAGCCGACTCGCCGGTGATGGCCGACTCGTCAATGCTGGCCACTCCCTCGATGATCTCGCCGTCGCCGGGGATGATCTGCCCCGCCTTGACCTCGACGACGTCGCCAGAGCGCAACTCGGTCGAGACGGTTTCCTCAACACCTCCGCCCTCCCGGATACGGTAGGCGGGCGTGGCCTGGCGCGTCTTGCGCAGGGCGTCGGCCTGAGCCTTGCCGCGCGCCTCTGCCAACGCCGAGGCGAAGTTGGCGAACAACAGGGTCAGCACCAGCCATACGTCCAGGGCGATCAGGTAGCCGAGCGAAGCCTGGCTGGAGTAACCGCACAGGACAGCGACCGTGTAGAGGAGGGTCAGGGCGGTGCCAACCTCGACGACGAACATCACTGGGTTCTTCCACTGGATGTCGGGTCGCAGCATGACGAACGACTGCTTCAGGGCCGTGCGGAGCAGTTCCGGTGCAAACAGGCCGTAACGCCGGCTGGCCCGCCGGGCCAGTTTCAACTCGTCGGCGGAAGGCCCCGATATCTCGGGAGGAGCAGGGATCGTTTGCGGCATGGCAACTCCTAAATCCGAAATCCGAAACTCGAAATCCGAAACAAATCCGAAATCCGAACAAGAAAATCCGAAACTCCAAGCTCCGCTGTCTTCGTTTTCTGGTTCGGATTTCGGATTTGTTTCGGATTTCGAGTTTCGGATTTCGGATTTTCTTCAGCTACCCGCCGAAGGGGATCGGGCCAAGATGTTCGGCCACTGGCCCGAG
>DASPXY010001533.1:0-7363 GCA_035637055.1 Gemmataceae bacterium
AAGTCCCCTGCGCGAAGACTCCTGGGTAAACTTAGGTGAACAGACAATTCCGGCGATAGAAAAGCGGGTGCGAACTGCTGTGTCGAAAACCCCTCCCCCCAACCCCCTCCCCGCAACGGAGAGGGGGAGAAGAAGAGATGCCCTTTGTCTTGCTCCCCCTCTCCGTTGCGGGGAGGGGGTTGGGGGGAGGGGTTTTCGACGGAGCGCGTGCGAGCCTGTTGGCCGCGAAGATGAGGGTGGAGCAATCAGCGTGCCAAGCTAGGGGCCAGGGTCAGGGGCCAGGGATCAGGGAGCAGGGAGCGGAGTCCAGAGTACGGAGTACGAAGTACGCGGGGCCGAAGAGCGCGATGCGCTGTGCCTCCCTTCGTACTCGGTACTTCGTACTCTGGACTCTGCTCCCTGACCCTGGTTGAGCAGCCCGCGACCCATTGATGAGCAAGCATGCGTCCCGTGCTTGCCGCACGTTTCAACGCTCGCTAGAGTGTGAACATGTCCGCCGCCCTTGCTGGAGGATCGACGTGCCTGGCGCATCCTTAGCGGTCCGCTGCGTGGCGGAGGTGATCGGCACCTTCATCCTCGTCTTCTTCGGCTGCGGCGCCGTCCACGCGGCGGTGCTGACCGGCGCCCATACGGGGCTGTGGCAGGTCGCCATCGTCTGGGGCGTTGCCGTCACCGTCGCCATCTACGTCGTCGGCGGCATCAGCGGCGCTCATATCAACCCCGCGATCACCGTCGCCCTCGCCGTCTGGGGCAAGTTTGCGCCCGCCCAGGTGCTGCCGTACGTCGCTGCCCAACTCCTCGGTGCCGCCCTTGCCGCCGGCGCCCTCTACGGCCTCTATGAGCCCTACCTCGCTGCCCGTGAACAGGAGCGCGGCGTCGAACGCGGGCGGAGAGGGAGTGAGATTACAGCGATGTGTTATGGGGAGTATTTCCCCAGCCCCGGTGGCGTCTCCACCGACGCCAGCCTCAAGGGCGAGGAAGCGGTGGAAAAGGCACTGCGCGGCCTCGATTCCCGGGTGAGCGTGCTGGGGGCGTTCCTGGCGGAGGTGCTGGGCACGGCCCTGCTGGCGCTGGTTGTCTTCGCGCTGACCGACGAACGCAACGGTGCCGCTCCGGCCGCGCGTCTCGTCCCCGTCTTCATCGGGCTGACGGTGGCCATCTTGATTTCGGTGCTCGCGCCGCTGACACAAGCCTGCTTCAACCCGGCGCGCGATTTCGGCCCGCGGCTGGTAGCCTGGGGTGCCGGGTGGGGCGAAGTGGCGCTGCCCGGGCCGCGTCCTGGCGTCTTCCGCGTTTACCTCTTTGCCCCGATCATCGGTGCTGTCGCGGGTGGCGGCCTGTACCTGCGCGTGCTGCGGCCCGGCCTCCCCGAGCCGGCGGCACAACCGAAAGAGTCGCTGTGACGGACCCTTCGTTTGGAGCCACGAACCCAATGGCGAGCGGGGGGCGTAAGCCCCCTGATACTCCGGAGTGATCAGGGGGCTTACGCCCCCCGCTCGCCAATAAGTTAGTCCCTGGAAGACGCAACTGGAGAGCATCTCATGAGCAGCATTCGTTTCATCATGGTGGGCGGATTTCTCGGCGCCGGCAAGACGACCACGCTCGGCCGTCTGGCACGCTATTACCTGGGCCGCGGCCAACGGGTCGGCATCATCACCAACGATCAGGCGGCCGATCTCGTGGACACGCACAGCCTGCGCTCGCAGGGACTCGCCGTCGAGGAGGTCGCCGGCGCCTGTTTCTGCTGTCGCTTCAACGACTTGATGGACAAGGTCGATCTGCTCAAGAAGACTGAACGCCCCGACGTCGTGCTCGCCGAGCCGGTCGGCAGCTGCACGGACCTGGTCGCCACTGTCGTCCAACCGCTGAAAGATCTCTACGGCGAGCGCTTTACCGTGGCGCCGTACCCGGTCCTCTTCAAACCGAGCCACGGTCTGAAAATCCTTCGCAACGAATCCGGCTCGGGTTTCTCCCCGAAAGCGGCCTACATCTTCCGCAAGCAACTCGAAGAGGCCGACGCCGTCGTCATCAATCGCATCGACGAACTGACGCCGGCCGCCATTGAGGAGTTAACGGGTCTTGTGAAGGCACAATTTCCCGGCGTGCCGGTGCTGCGCATGTCGGCCCTAACTGGACAGGGCTTCGAGGCGCTGACGGAGTTGCTCGACCAGCAAGGGGCGTTCGGCCGGCGCATCCTCGACATCGATTACGACACCTATGCCGAGGGCGAGGCGGAACTGGGCTGGCTGAACAGCAGCGCTCACGTCAAGGCGACGGCACCGTTCTGGCTGGACGAACTGTTACTCGACGTGGTGAAGCGCTTGCAGGCAGCGCTCGCCGGGCACGGGGCGGAGGTGGCGCATTTGAAGGCGATCGGGCTGTGGGAAGGTTCTTTCGGGGTGGCGAACCTGGTCAGCAGTTCGACGGCGCCGGAGTTGTCGTTGCCGTCTGGCTGTCAGGTTCAGGAGGCAGACCTGATCGTCAACGCCCGCGTGGCGCTCGACCCGGCGGTCCTGCAAGAGGTGGTCGAGGGCGTGGTCAAGGAAGCGTGCGCCGCGCGGAAGGCGACGGTGCAGATCCACAAGACGCAGAGTTTCCGCCCCGGGCGGCCGCAGCCGACACACCGCTACACCGCGGCAAGATAGCCCACACGGTCGCGCCAGGGCGGTTGGCTCAGAGGATGAACGACGTGGTACTGAACGACTGCCCGGTGCCGGCCCCGGTCGGGGCGCCAACTCCGGTACTGAACGACTGCCCGGCGCCGGTGCCGGTCGGGGCGCCTGCCCCGGTGCTGAAACTCGCCCCGGTCCCCATACCGATAGTCGTCCCCGTCCCGGCGCCGAACGGCGTACCGCTGGTAACGCCGGGGGTGGCGAAACTCGTCGGGCTCGTCACCAAAGTGCCGGCGCCCACGCCGCTGGTCACCCCTGCCGTGATCGGCGGCGGTAGCGTTGACAGCACCGAGGTCGTGGGTGCGGTCGCCACGCCGGTCGCAGTCTGGATCACCGCCGTCAGGGTATTGACGCTCCGCAGCGTGGGGAGCAAGCGGTCCAGCACCTCGAGGCCCGGCAGTTGGCGGGAGAAGCGGTTGCCTTCAAACAGGAACTGATTAGCGGCCTGGTTGGGATCGGCGAGGTTCGACTGCATCAGCGACGCCTCCAGGCGCGTGAGGAACTCATCGGAACCCGCCACGCCGGCAAACATGGACTCGACGGTTTGGCCATCGCGCAGGAACGTGCCCCAGAAGTTGACGCCCGCGCTGTCGAGGGGGCGACCGAGAATCTCCTGGTAGGTGCCCGCGATCTTGTCCAGGTTCGCCTCATCGCTGGCCAGGATTTGCGCCGCGACCTGCTCGCGCGACAGGCCGCCGCGGATCAGTTGCGTTGTCCAGAAAACCTGGCCGGGCTGGTCGAGCGGCCGGCCCAGCTGGCTCTGATAGATTGCGTTGAGCCAGGCGGGAAGGGTGCCGCCGTTGCGGACGAAGTATTCCACCGAGCCGAGAATTCCCGCCTTGACCTGATCGAGGGTGCCGCCGTTGCGCAGCACAGTTCCCCAGGCGGTGAGCCCAACCTGATCGAGCGGCCGGCCGAGGAGGGTCTGGTAAAGCAGTTGCAGCTCGCGGCCCTGGAACTCGGGGCTGGCGATGATCTCGGCCGTCATCTGCGTGCGCGTCTCGCCCGTGGCGAGCCGACTATCCCAGAATGCCAGGTCGGGCGCGTCCGCCGCCCGTCCCAGGAAACCCTGGATGACGGAGGCAGTGAAGGCCTCGTTGATGGCGGCGGGCACCTCCCGCGTTTCGAGTCGCTCGACGTGCAAGCGGGGAGCATGGGCCGGTTTCGTGGGGTGAGTGACGGGCCGGACCCAGTGAACCAGCCGCGAAAGGACAGTACGGAGCCCCATCGGAAGAACCTCCGGACATCATCGGGAGTGATTTTGCCCTGTGTCGAAGTGTGTGAGGCAACCGTCCGCGGCGGAGAGAACGGCTGTCGCCAGGGGGCTATGCGGATTCTACGAGCCAGGACACTGACTGACAATGCCCTGTCAGTCCATGTGGTCGAGCAGGTGGCCGAGTTTGTCCTTCTTCGTCTTGAGATACCGGCTGTTGTGCTCGTTCGGCGAGATCTGGATCGGCACCCGTTCGACGATCTCCAGCCCATAACCCTGTAAACCGACCACTTTTGTCTGGTTATTCGTCAGCAGGCGGATCTGCCGCACGCCCAGGTCGAAGAGGATCTGCGCCCCGATGCCGTAGTGGCGCAGGTCAGCGCCGAAGCCGAGTTTGCGGTTCGCTTCGACGGTGTCCAGTCCCTCCTGTTGCTGCAAACGGTATGCCTTGAGTTTGGAAACGAGGCCAATCCCGCGACCCTCCTGGCGCATGTAGAGGATCACGCCCTTGCCGGCGGCGCGCACCTGCTCCATCGCGTGGTGCAGTTGCGGCCCGCAGTCGCACAAACAACTCCCAAAAATGTCGCCCGTCAGACATTGACTGTGGACGCGCACCAGGACCGGCTCGGTCTGCACCGGGATCTGCCCGTCGGTCTCGACGCCCACACCGCCCAGGCACAGCGCCAGGTGCGGCTCCGGATCGACCAGCGACGAGTAGGCATACAGGTCGAACTCGCCGTGGCGCGTCGGCAATTTCACCGCCGTTTCCCGCTTGATGAGTCGCTCGCGTTGCCGCCGATATTTGATGAGATCCTCGATCGTACACATCTTCAATCCGTGAAGGCGGCAATACTCCTTCAAATCCGGAAGGCGGGCCATGTGGCCGTCCTCGGTGAGAACCTCGCAGATGACGGCGGCTTCGCGCAGGCCAGCAAGGCGGGTCAGGTCAACGCTGCCCTCCGTGTGCCCGGCGCGGACCAGCACGCCGCCTTCGCGCGCGCGCAGGCCGTCCACGTGGCCCTTGCCGCGCACGAGATCGCTGGGGGTGGCGTTCTCGTCAATGGCCACGCGCACGGTATGGGCGCGGTCGTAGGCGGAAGTGCCGGTGGTGATGCCGTGGCGAGCGTCGAACTTCTGCGTGAACGGCGTGGCCTCCGGCTGCGCGTTGTGGGCCGGCTGCAGTTCGAGGTTGAGCCGGTCGCAGAGGTGCGGCGCCAGCGCCAGGCAGACCAGGCCGCGGGCGTGACGGATCATGAAGTTGATCGCCTCCGGCGTGACCTTCTCCGCGGCGATGACCAGATCGCCCTCGTTCTCGCGATGCTCGTCGTCCACCAGGACGATCATGCGCCCCGCGCGCAGTTCCGCGATGGCCTCGTCGATGGTGCAAAACAGTTCGCCGGTCGTTGGCATGTCGCAGTTTCCGATGGAAGCGTTGGATCCGTTTAGCCGCGGTTCGGAGAACCGCGCTCTTGCAACATCACAAGAACGCGGTTCTCCGAACCGCGGCTAAACTTATTGTATGGCGCTTGACCGTGACCATCGGACTTGACAGAATTGGATATAAGGTGTCCAGCCCTGGTCAGAAAGTAC
Source organism: Gemmataceae bacterium (assembly GCA_035637055.1). Lineage (GTDB taxonomy): Bacteria > Planctomycetota > Planctomycetia > Gemmatales > Gemmataceae > DASPXY01. Next base: position 5,476 of record DASPXY010001533.1, read on the forward strand.
CCTGAAAACGACCGGCCCCAGCCCTGCCTCGCTGACCCCGCAAGTGAGCGATCACCCTAACCTTGTGCGCCCCTTGACGATCCATCCAACGTCCTGACGCACTGCCCCCGGCACCCGCTTTGCTTTGAAAGCGAGGGGTTGGGGACCGGACGCGGACCGTCCGACGGCCTCAAACCTGTGCCCTTTTTCCCTCTGTTGAAGTTGCCATCATGAATACCCACCGGGTCGGAATCTGGTTCGTTGGTGCCTGCGGCGGCGTGGGCAGCACTGCGGCCCTTGGCCTGGCGGCTCTGCGCCGCGGCCTGATCGGCGGCACCGGCATGGTGACCGCCTTGCCCCTCTTCGCCGGCATCGATCTCGACAGCCCCGAACAATTCGAGATCGGCGGCCACGACGTTCGCCGGACCACCTATCGTCAGGCCGTCCGCGAGTTGCGCCAGCGCTCGAGCGTCTTCGATCCCGAGATCATCGACGCCTGTCTGCCCGACCTCGATCGCTGGACCGAGAACGTGCGGCCGGGGACGGTCCTCAACGCCGGCTCGACGATTGATCGCATGGCCGACTTGCCCGAGGCGCACCGCTCCGAGACTGCCCGCAGCGCCATCGACCGCATCCAGGCCGACATTCAGGGCTTCCAGGCACGGCATCACCTCGATCAGGTGGTCGTCTTCAACATCGCCTCGACCGAGCCGCCGTTCTCGCTGAGCGACGCTCACGGCAGCCGGTCGGCGTTGCTGCCGCTGTTGGAGAAGCGTCAGCCGATCCTGCCGGCGTCGTCGCTGTACGCCTGGGCGGCGCTCGACCTGGGCCTGCCCTACGTCAACTTCACGCCGTCGCTGGGGGCGTCGTTCCCCGCGGCGTACGAACTGGCCGAGGAGCGCGGCGCCGCGCACGGCGGCAAGGACGGCAAGACCGGCGAGACGCTATTGAAGACCGTGCTCGCGCCGATGTTTGCCCTCCGTAATCTCCGCATTTTGAGCTGGGTCGGCCACAATATCTTCGGCAACCGCGACGGTCAGGTGCTCGACGACCCGCGCAACAAGGAGTCGAAGTTGCTGACCAAGGATCAGGTGGTGTCGTCGATCCTGGGCTACAAGCCGCAAACGCATGTATCGATCGAGTACATCGAGTCGCTCGACGACTGGAAGACGGCCTGGGACCACATTCATTTCCAGGGGTTCCTCGGCGTCAAGATGATGATGCAATTCACCTGGCAGGGCTGCGATTCGCTGCTGGCGGCCCCGTTGGTGTTGGATCTGGCGCGGCTGGCACTGCTGGCCCAGCGGCACGGTGAGGCCGGCGTCATGCGGCATCTGGCGTGCTTCTTCAAAAGCCCGATGGAGGTCGAGGAGCACGATTTCTTCAAGCAATTCGCACTGCTCGACGAGTACGTGCGGACACACGAGGCAAGGGCCGAGGTTCCGGCGAACGGCGCGCCGGCCGTCCGGTGAGGAGAGAACCCCTCCCCCCAACCCCCTCCCCTGAGAGGAGAGGGGGAGAAGAAGAGACGTCGTTCTGCTTGCTCCCCCTCTCCCTGTGGGGGAGGGGGTTGGGGGGAGGGGTACTCCTAGTGCTTCCACCTGGGGTGGGATCATGAAGGTCGGACTTGCAATCGGGTGGCTTTCATTCCTGGCCCTACTCACCTTTGCCGGGGCGGCCAGACCGGGCGGCCCCTGGCTCGGCACGCTCGACGGCCATCAAGGCGTGGTCCGCTGCATGGCGTTCTCCCCCGACGGCAAGACCCTGGCCGTCGGCGCGGGCACAGTGGAACCGAAGGGGCTCACCGCCTTTGGCGAGGTCACCCTGTGGGAAGTAAGCACGCGGCAGCGCCGTGGCATCCTGCGAAGTCAGATGTGGCTCGTCCCCACGCTGGCGTTCGCGCCGGATG
>DASPXY010001534.1:0-2569 GCA_035637055.1 Gemmataceae bacterium
AGTATACCTTATTTGCGCTGCGCCTCAAGCCGCTGGAGGGATGCTCGGGCCTCCTGGGTGAGACGGCCGCCCGGGGCAGCGCCTTCGATCATGGCGCCACGAAGAACCCCGCTCCCCGTGGCCGTGGAAAGGATTTCTCTTGACTCCGAGAGCCTTATGGGTGTTGGGTGTGGCTGAGCCAGTCCTCGAAACGTGTCGGGCCGAGGCGCGGGTGATCGCCTGGGGTGAGGCTTTGATCGTTCACCTCAATGCCGAAGTAGAGCGCCTTGGGATCGGTGATTACCGTCCGCGCGTCCCCGGTTGCGTTCAGGAATTGCCGCACGAGGTCGTCCTGACGGATCGGTTCGGGACCGGCCAGATCGACCGTGCCGTTCAACGGCTCAGCGAGGGCCGCATCGGCCATGACGGCGGCGACGTCATCCGACGCAATGGGCTGCATCAATACCGGTGGAAGCCGAACCGTCTGCCCTTCGGTCGCCGACTGGGCGATGCCGCCCACGAACTCGAAGAACTGCGTGGCGCGCACGATCGTGTAAGGAATCGGGGAAGCCTTGATTGGTTTTTCTTGAGCCATCTTCGCGTGGAAGTAACCACTCGCGAGCAGGCGGTCGGTGCCGACGACCGACAAAGCCACATGATGGCCGATGCCCGCGGCGGCTTCCGCGGCCAGGAGGTTGCGACCTGATGTCTCGAAAAACGCCAGGACTGCGTTGTCCTCCCAAGAGGGCGCATTCGCGACATCGACGACCACCTGAGCGCCGGCAAGCGCTTGCGCCAGTCCCTCGCCAGTGACGGTGTTGACACCCGATGATGGCGATGCCGCCAGCACCTCGTGGCCGTGCTGACGAAGGTTCATCACGACCTTTTTCCCGATGAGTCCGCTTCCGCCGATGACGACGATTTTCATAGCTGCCCTCTCGCTGCGCCCTCTGCAGCCGAAAGAATCCATGCAAGCCGTGGGGGTGGTAACCTGGGAGTAGTAACAGTTCCCCGGTCCCACTCACCCCACAGGAGCTTGCAGCCATGACAACCGCCAAGACGACCACCACGGCCGACACCATTCTGGCCATCGACCTCGGCAAGTACAAGAGCGTGGCCTGCGCCTACGACCGCGCCACCGCACAGGCCCGCTTCGACACCATCCCCACCGGCAAGGACGAGCTGCGCAAGCTGTTGGCCCGGCACCGGCCGGCGGTGGTGGTCATCGAGGCCTGCACCCTGGCCGGCTGGGTCCACGACCTGTGCGCCGAGGAGGGCCTGACCTGCAAGGTCGCCAACACCGCATCCGAGGCCTGGAAGTTCAAGCACACCAAGCGCAAGACCGACAAGGACGATGCCCTCCGCCTGGCCCAACTCGAGGCGCTGGGCCAACTGCCCACGGTCCCGGTCCCGCCCCAGCTGACGCGCCAGTGGCGGGCCCTGATCGCCTACCGTCAGGGCCTGGTCGGTCGCCGCGTCGCCGCCCAGAACCGTATCCGCGCCATCCTGCTCGGCCAGGGATTGCCCGCGCCGCGCGGCCACCGCGCCTGGACCGAGACCGGCCTGCGCGGCATCGCCGAACACGCCCGGCCCCTGCCCGCGTGCGGCCCCGACGAGCTGTGGCGCGGCCTGCTGGACCTCGCCCTGACCGAGTACCGCCAGGTGCAAAAGCTGCTCGCCCCGGTCGAGGCGAAGTTGGACGAACGGGCCCAGGCCGACCCGGCCGTGCGTCTGCTGGAGACGATCCCGGGCGTCGGCCCGCGCACTGCCGAGGCGGTCGCGGCCCACCTGCACGACCCCGGCCGCTTCGCCAGCGGCAAGCAGGTGTCGGCCTACGCGGGCCTGGTGCCCCGGCAGTACCAGTCGGGCGAATGCGACCACCGCGGGCGGATCACCAAGCGCGGCCCGGCGTTGTTGCGCAAACTGCTGGTTGAGTGCGCCTGGGCGATGCTGCGCTACAACGCCGGGGCGCGGGCGGTGTACGCGCGGCTGAGCCGGGGCAAGGCCCGCAAGAAGCAGGCGATCGTGGCGCTGGCGCGCAAGCTGCTGGTCCGCTGCTGGGCGATGCTGCGTGACCGGGTGCCGTGGCGCGACGACCCGCCCGCGGTGCCGGCCTGAGGCGCCCGCCGGTCGGTGCCAATCGTCGCCCGCTCGCCCCAGACGGAGAACGCCAACGGGAGCCAGCCGCGTCAGCTCGCAGCTTTGTCGATCCCGAGTGACAGCCCGCTGTCACGGAGGATGTCCGAACGAATGAGCGACGCGGCGTACCCGGATGACTGGGCCGGCACGGGTCCTCGCCCCCAGAGAGTGCCGCAGCTCGAATAGTCGAGTGCGACCCGACGGCGACCTCCGCGACCCGAGCACAACGACCGCCCCGGCGCGTGCCGGGGCAGGGGAGGCATTTTTTCGCCCGCACACCCCTCAGCCGGGGTGAAGGGGTGTGCGGGCGAAAAAATGCCTAAAGGACAGGCCGAAGGACTTGACTGCCCCCACGGCTTCATAGTCGACTCAGCTCGCCTGGCGCAGGTCGGCGAGTTCCTCCTTCACCGGGGCGTAGTGGCTCGGCTCCATGCTGAACGACGCTGTGCCG
>DASPXY010001535.1:0-7579 GCA_035637055.1 Gemmataceae bacterium
TTAATGCAGGGGCCGTGCCAAACCGCAGCGCATCGCCGACAAGTCTGCCTGGGGCCTCGAGCAGCGAAATTGGGAGTTACCCCATGCTCCATGTGGCACTCCGCGAGGGCGGCGGGGAAAGACACGGATAGCACCAGGTGGTCCCTCGCCTCGGTGTGCTCACCGTGGCAGGTTTCTGGCCGGTCGGATAGCTTTTCTTTCCCCTCCGCCGGTCCGCAGTCCCCGCTCGGCCCGTTTCCCCCGCTCGCATTCCGCCCGAGCAGCCTTGTAGGGGGAACAGGAAACCCGATCATTTCCTGATTCATCCTTCATCCTTCCGCCTTCATTCTCCCAGCGGCACGGTCCTTGCCTTGGAGTGTCACAGAGAGCCCGAAGCAAAGGCCGCGCGACCCTCCGGGTGCCCGGCCCGACCGCGGTGCCCTCGCGCGAGCCCGGCAAAAGGAAACCTATGTGGATCGTTCGCCTAGCTCTGCGCCGCACCTACACCTTTGTGGTGATGGCCCTGCTGATCGCCGTCCTCGGCGCGGTGTCCATTTACCGCATGTCCACGGACATCTTCCCGAGCATTGACATCCCGGTCGTCAGCGTGGTCTGGCAGTACACCGGCATGCCCGCCGACGAGATCGAGACACGGATCATCTACCTCAACGAGCGCGTCCTGACCGCCTCGGTCAACGACATCGAGCACATCGAGAGCCAGTCGCTCGACGGCGTCGGCGTCATCCGGGTCTACTTCCAGCCCGGGGCCAAGGTCGCGGAGGCCGAGGCCCAGGTAACTGCCACCTGCCAGACGCTCCTGAAGCTCATGCCGCCGGGCATTACGCCCCCGTACATCGTCCGCTACAGCGCCACCAGCGTGCCGGTCCTGCAGATCGCCGTCAGCAGCGACACGCTGACCGAGCAGCAGCGCTTCGACTACACCGCCAACTTCATCATCCAGCAACTCGGCACCATCCAGGGGGCGCGCGTGCCGCAGCCCTGGGGCGGCCAGCAGCGCCAGGTGGGGCGGGACTACGGCGCGGAAATCGAGGTAATCTCCGGTCTGAACGCCGGTGAGACGGTCGTCGTCCACCTCGGCGACGACCTCCCAGAGAGGATGGCCGTCGTGCCGTCCCCTCCGCCCAAGTAATGTGATTTCCCTCACCCTACCCCCCTCCCACGGTGGGAGAGGATAAGGTGAGGGGGCAGAACGGCCCAACAGAAGGAGGCACAACTATGCTTCGGAAAATGTTCTCGTTCGGCGGCCTGCTGCTCCTTGCCGGGGCGGCTATCATGGCGACGCCCGGCTCGGGCTGGGCGCAACGTGGCGGGGGCCGCGGCGGGGGTGCCCACATCGGGGGCGCCCGCATCGGTGGGGGCAACTTCGGAGGCGCTCGCTTCCGGGGTTCCAACAGCGGTGTCTTCCGCGGCGGCTACCATAACTACTACCGCCCGTACTACGGCTCCTACGGCTACGGTTACCCGTACTATGGTTCCTACGGCTACTCTTACCCCTCCTACACCCCGTACCCTGATGTCGGGTCGAGCCCGACGTACGACCCGGGGTACTCCGGCTACGAGGGGGACGTGACGCCTTCCTATCCGGACGGCTACCAGGCCTACTACCCTCCGGATGCTGCCCCAGCGCAGCCGGACAATACGGCCCACGTCATCGTGAGCCTGCCTTCGGACGCCGAACTCTTGTTCGATGGAACCAAGACGACCTCGGCCGGCTCCGTTCGCGAGTACCAGTCACCCCCGCTTACGCCGGGCCGACGGTACACCTACGAGCTCCGGGCTCGCTGGAGCGAAAACGGGCAGGAGGTGACCCAGACGCAACAGGTTGGGGTCACCGCGGGCGCCCACGTCAACGTGAGTTTCCCTGTCCCGCCCAGGCCCACCGCAGCAGCCGTCAAGTAGGCTGAGACAGCTGGCTATTACTCCGGCACGGAAGATGGTCACACAAGCCCTGAGCGCCAGCGACGGGACAGACGCTCACCGTCCCGTCGCTGGCGCTCAGGGCTTGTGTGACGAGCCCTCGCGCCGGCGTAACAAGAGCCACAGGACAAAACGCGGACGGCGGGGGATAAACCCCGCCGCTCGTTAATGGGATGACGAACCGCCGGGATAAACCCGGCGGTTTTGTCTAAGACAGGTTATCCTCCTCGGCTGTGACGGAGTGCGTGACGTGCAGACCCAACTCGCGGAGTTTGATGCGCAAGGTTTGCCGGGCGATCCCCAGCAAGCGGGCGGCCTGGTGTTGATTCCCACCCGTGTACTCCAGAACGCGGGGCAGCAAGACCCGGTCCACCTGGCGGTGCGTGTCCGCGTACAGGTCGTGAGCATCGGGGCCAAGCCGCTGGCCGAGAAATGTCTCCAGGGTGAAGTCCGCTCCCAGCGGCACCCCTGTGGCGGCTTCGCTCGGCCCACCCGGGACTTCAGGCAGGAAGGCCGGGAGCAGGACCGTCCCGCTGGCTTGCAGCAGGGCTTGCTTGAGGACGCTCTGCAGCTCGCGGATGTTCCCCGGCCAGGGGTGGTTGCGCAACCGCTCCATCGCCTCCGGGGCGACCTCCTGCACTTCCCGTCCGAGTTCGCTGCTGAAGCGGCGCAGGTAGTGCCGCACCAGCAGCGGCAGGTCGTCGCCCCGCTCGCGCAAGGCCGGCAGGTGGATGGTGAAGACGCCCAGCCGGTAATACAGGTCCGGCCGGAACTTCCCCTCGGCCGCCCACGCCTTCAGGTCGCGGTGGGTGGCCGCGATCAGCCGCACGTCGGTCTGGACCGTCTCGTTGCCCCCCACGCGCTCGAACGACTGCTCCTGCAGCAGGCGCAGGATCTTGGCCTGCAAGGTCAGCGTCATGTCGCCGATCTCGTCGAGGAAGAGCGTGCCGCCGCTCACCTGCTCGAACTTGCCGATGCGGCGGCGGTCGGCGCCGGTGAAGGCGCCCTTCTCGTGGCCGAACAACTCGCTCTCCAGCAGCGCCTCCGGGATCGCCGCGCAGTTGAGGGCCAGAAACGGCGCCTTAGCTCGGGGGCCGTGCTGGTAGATGGCGCGAGCGACCAACTCCTTGCCGGTGCCGCTCTCGCCGGTGATCAGCACCGGCACATTCTGAGCCGCGACGCGGCCAATAGCCTTGTAGACCTCGCGCATGGCGGGGCAGGAGCCGACAATGGCGCCGTCCACGTCGGGGTCCACGGCGGTCTCAGCGACCACGGCCGGCTCGCGCATCCGCCGGGCCACTTCCAGTGCCTCACTGACCACTCGCCGCAGTTGATGCAGGTCGAGGGGTTTGAAGAGGTAGTCGTAGGCGCCCTGCTTCATCGCCTCGATGGCCGTGTCTGCGGTCTTGGCCATGGTCACGAAGATGACGGGAATCCGCGCGTCGATTTGGCGGACCTGCTGGTAGACCTCCAGCCCAGACTGGTCAGGCAGCCGCAGGTCGAGCAGAATAACCGCGGGCGGGTCGGCGCGAACGCGGTCAAGTCCTTCCGCGCCGGTGCCGGCCACCTCGACCCGGTGACGCGGGCCAGGGAATACCTGGCGTACCTGCTCCGTGATCAGGTCCGGGTCATCATCAATGAGTAGCAGCTGGGCCATGATTGGCTCCGTAGAAGTGTTCTTGCCAGGCCGAACTCTCTGCTGGTCCGTTTGGCATTCTATCCGCTATCGTAGTGGCCGGCTGACGACAGGATGACAAGGTGACAAGGTGACAAGGTGACAGGAAGATAACGCCCTTCACCTTGTCACCTTGTCACCTTGTCACCTTGTCATCGAAGATTGGTGAGGTTGGTATGCGCGAAAGACCGCGTGCCCGTCTGGTTGCCTACGTCCTGGCGGTGCTGGCCCCGGCGGTCTCCCTGTGCGTCCGGTGGCCTCTCTGGCCGGTGTTGGAGGACGCGGTCCCGCACATGACCTTCTTCCCGGCCGTGATGATCGCCGCGTATTTCGGCGGCTTCTGGCCCGGGCTGCTGGCCACCGTTCTGAGCGCCGCCCTGGCGAACTACCTCATCCCCCAGTTTTCCTCTTCCCAGGTCCGGGGCGTAAACGATGTCGCCGCCCTGATCCTCTTCGTGCTGGTCGGCACGATCCTCAGTGGCCTGAGCGAATCCCTCCACCGAGCCCGGCGGCGCCTCGTGGCCAAGGAGCGCCGGCGGGCCGAGGAGGCGCTGCGCGAAACCGAGGGGCGCTTCCGTCAACTGGCAGAGAACATCCACGAGATCTTCTGGACGAGGGACGCACGGGATGATCGGCTGATTTACGTCAGCCCCGGCTACGAAGAGGTCTCGGGGCGGACGTGCCAAGCCCTCTACGAACAGCCGCGCTCCTGTATCGAGACCATACATCCCGACGACCGGGACAGGATGATCGATTACATGGAGCAACACAAACGGGGCGTGTTCACGGACGGGGAGTTCCGGTTGGTGCGGCCGGACGGTTCGGTCCGCTGGGCCCGCAGTCGCGCCTTCCCCATCACCGACCAGAACGGGAACGTCCTGCGCATCGCCGGGCTGGCGGAAGACATTACCGAGCGCAAGCGGGCCGAGGAGGCGCTGCGCGCCAGCGAGCAGCGGTTTCGGATGTTCGTGGACCACGCCACCGACGCGTTCTTCCTGCAAGACGACCGCGGTGTCATCCTGGACGTGAACCGCCAGGCGTGCGAGAGCCTGGGCTACACGCGGGAGGAGTTGGTGGGGCAGACCCCACTCGATTTCGACCCCGACATCACTCCTGCTTTGATCGAGGAGTTAGACCGCAGACTAAACGCCGAGGAGATGGTCGCGTTTGAATCCCGCCATCGGCGGAAGAACGGGACCATCTTCCCGGTCGAGATCCGCGGTCGAGCATTTTGGGAAGGAGGCCAACGCTTCCTGGTGTCCCTGGCCCGTGATATCAGCGAGCGCAAGCAGAACGAAGCGCTGTTAGATGGCCAGAAGCGGATTCTGGAGCTGATTATCGAGGGCGAACCGCTCCCCCACGTGCTCACGGTCCTGTGCCGGACGATTGAAGAGTTGGCTCAAGACTCCGTGCTGGCCTCGGTCCTCCTCCTCGACGCCGACGGTGTGCATCTGCGGCACGGGGCGGCGCCAAGCCTCCCCGAAAGTTACATCCGGGCAATCGACGGGCTGGCCATCGGTCCCGCGGTGGGATCGTGCGGCACGGCCGCGTACCGGCGCGAGCCTGTCTACGTCGCGGACATCGCCAGCGATCCCCTGTGGGCGCCCTATACCGAACTGGCGCTCTCCCACGGCCTGCGCGCCTGCTGGTCGTCGCCCATTCTCTCTTGCACCGACGAGGTTCTCGGCACGTTTGCCATGTATTACCTGCAGCCCCGGCACCCTGCCCCGCGTGACCTGCGCACCGTGGACATCGTCACGCGCACGGTCGCGATCGCCATCGAGCAGAGTCGCGCCGAACAGGCGCTGCGGGAAAGCGAACAGCGGTTCCGCGGGACTTTCGAGAACGCAGCGGTCGGCATCGTCCACACGGATTCCGCGGGTCGTTTCCTGCGCGTCAACGAGAAGTTCTGCGATATCGTCGGCTACCCCCGTGCGGAGTTGCTCCAAAGCACCTTCCTGGACATCACGCACGCCGACGACCTCGCAGCCAGCATCGAGCCGTTCACCGCGCTGATGCGGGGTGAGTCGCCCCACTTCGGACTGGAGAAACGCTACGTCCGTAAAGACGGCGCGCTCGTCTGGGTGGAACTGTTCGTCTCGCTCCAGCGGGACACGGCGGGCAAGCCCGCTTATGCCATCGCGGTGCTCCAGGATATCTCCGAGCGGAAGCGGCTGGAACTTGAGTTGCGGCACGCGAAGGAGGCGGCGGAGGCGGCGAATCATGCCAAGGACGAGTTTCTGGCGAACGTCAGCCACGAGATCCGCACCCCCATGAACGCCATCCTGGGGATGACCGAACTCGCCCTCGACACGCCGTTGACCGAGGATCAACGGCAATGTCTCAAAACGGTCAAATCAGCGGGGGACAACCTGCTCGGCATTATCAACGACCTGCTCGACTTCGCCAAGATCGAGGCCGGCAAGTTGGAACTGGACCCCGCCGACTTCTCGCTGCGGGCGGCGCTGGGCGACACCTTGCGGGCGCTGGCGGTGCGGGCCCACCGGAAGGGGCTGGAGTTGGTCTGCCACGTCCAGCCGGAGGTACCCGACGCGCTCGTTGGCGACGCGGGCCGGTTGCGGCAGATCCTGCTCAACCTGGTAGGCAACGCCCTCAAGTTCACCGACGAGGGGGAGGTGGTCGTGCGCGTGGAGCTGGCGGCAGACCCCTCCCCCCCAGCCCCCCTCCCCGCAGCGGAGAGGGGGGAGCCGGAGTTTCTTCCTCCCCCCTCTCCGCTGCGGGGAGGGGGGCTGGGGGGGAGGGGGGCTGGGGGGGAGGGGGCAGGAAGTCGGCCTGCGCTTCACCGTGCGCGACACCGGCATCGGCATCCCGCAGGACCAGCAGGAGCGGATCTTCCGGGCCTTCGAGCAGGAGGACAGTTCCACCACCCGGAAGTACGGCGGCACCGGCCTGGGCCTGACCATTGCCTCCCGACTGGTAGCCTTGATGGACGGGCAGATCACCGTGGCCAGCGACCCGGGCCGCGGCAGCACCTTCACCTTCACGGCGCGGTTCGGGCGGCAGCCGCACCCCTCGGAGGGGTTCGCTGTCCGGCCATCGGTGTTGCTCCACAACCTGCCAGTGCTGGTCGTCGATGACAACGCCACCAACCGCCGCATTCTGGAGGAGTGGTTGCGCGGCTGGCAGATGAAGCCGGTGGCAGTAGGCGATGGCGTGGCGGCCATGGACGCCCTTTGGCACGCCGCCGCCTGCGGCCGGCCGTACGCGCTGGTGCTCCTCGACGCCCGGATGCCCGACGCGGACGGTCTGGCGCTGGCCGCTCAGATCCGCAAGCGGGCCGAGTTGTCCGCCACTCTCATCATCTTGCTGACCTCCGGGGACCGCCCCGGCGATTTGCCCCGGGTGCGCGAGCAGCGGGTCAACGCCCACCTGCTCAAGCCGGTTCAGCAGGACGAACTGCTGGAGACGATCTACCGGGTGTTTCGGAAGGAGGAAGGCGGAAGGATGAAGGATGAACAAAAGAAGGCTCCTACCCTTGATTCCTCCTTCATCCTTCCGCCTTCCTCCTTTTCCTTGCGCATCCTGGTGGCCGAGGATAACGAATTCAACGCGCAACTTCTGGAGCAACTGCTCGTGCGCCGCGGCCACCGCGTGCGGCTCGCGAGCACCGGTCGGGAAGCGCTGTCTCTGGCGGGAGAGGGCGGCTTCGACTTGCTGCTCCTCGACATCCACATGCCGGAGTTGGACGGCTTCCAGGTTGTCCAGGCGATTCGCGAGCGTGAGCGGGCCGCGGGGGGTCATTTGCCCGTCATTGCCTTGACGGCGCGCTCGCGGAAAGAAGACCGCGAGCGATGTCTCGCAGCCGGCATGGACGATTTCCTGGCCAAGCCAATCCAGGCCGCCGACCTGTGGACGGCGATTGACCGGGTGCTTCGGAAGGATGAAGGCGGAAGGATGAAGGATGAAGCAGAACCGTCTGCTTCATCCTTCATCCTTCCGCCTTCATCCTTCCGAAGCACCCGGTCA
>DASPXY010001536.1:0-3166 GCA_035637055.1 Gemmataceae bacterium
AGGCCATCGCACTCAACCCGAAAGACGCGATCGCCTACAACAACCTCGGCAATGTCCTTCGTGAGCAGCAGAAACTGGAGGCGGCCGTCGCCGCTTACCAGAAGGCCATCGAACTCGAACCGAAAGTCGCGGCGCACCACCACAACCTCGGGATCGCCCTTCGTTTGCAGGAGAAGTTCGATCTGGCCGTCGCCGCCTTCCACAAGGCCATCGAACTAGAACCGAAAGACGCAAAAGCCCACAGCGAACTCGGCATCGCCCTTCGTTTGCAGGGGAAGCTGCCGCAGGCCACCGCCGCCTGCCGCACGGCCATCAAACTCGACCCGAAGGACGCAACGGGCTGGTGCAGCCTCGGCCTGGCCCTTCATGCCCAGCGGAAGTTGCCGGAGGCCGCCAACGCCTACCGCCAGGCCATCGCACTCAACCCGAAAGATGCCTTGGCCCACTACAACCTCGGCAACGCGCTGGCGCATCAGGGCCAGCTGGACGAGGCGGAGGCCGCCTACCGCAAAGCCATCGGGCTAAGGCCGGAGCATCCCGAAGCCCATTGCAACCTCGGTCTGATCCTCCGGGATCTCGGTCGGTTTGCCCAGGCGCTGGAGTTCCTGCAGAAAGGGCACGAACTGGGCCGTCACCAACCGCGCTGGAGTTACCCCTCCGGCCGGTGGGTGAAGGACTGCGAACGCCTCCTCGCCCTAGACAGGAAACTCCCGGACGTCCTGGCCGGGAAGGCCGCCGGTCCCGCCGAGCAACTCAGCCTGGCCGACCTGTGCGTGCGTTACAAGAAGCGCTACGCCGACGGGGCGCTGCTGTACGGCAAGGCCTTCGCGGCCGAGCCGAGCCTCGTGGAGAGCCCGCACAACGCGCCCGGCTACACCGCGGCCCTCGCCGCCGTCCTGGCAGCCGGCGGCAAGGGGATCGGCGCCGACAAGCTGGATGCCACCGCCAAGGCCGGCTTGCGCGGTCAGGCTCTGGACTGGTTGCGGGCCGTTCTGACCGCCAGGGCCAAGCACGTGACGAACAATCCAGCGGCCGCCGGGCCGGTTCAGAAAGCTCTCCAGCACTGGCTAGACACTCCTGACCTGAGCGGCGTGCGCGACGCCAAGGAACTGGCCAGGTTGCCGGAGGCGGAACGGCAGCAGTGGATGAAACTGTGGGGCGACGTGCGCGACCTCATGGCCCGTGTAGGGAAGAAGTAACGGAGAAAGCAAAAAGCGGCCGGCGGGGTCCTTACCGCCAAGCAAGCCCCCGCCGGCCCGGCACCGCCCCGGCGCTCGGTCTGCGCGCCGGCCGCGTTGTCGCTCCCATTGTAAAGCAGACCGCTTGCAAAAAGGAGATGACCATGTTCTTTCGCTCGCTGTTCGAACGCCTGGCGCCGCGTGCCGGTTCGCGCCTTCGGGCGCGGGCCAATTCTCGACCTGGGACGTGTCGACTTGCGGTCGAGACGCTCGAAGACCGCTTGACGCCCTCGGCCTCGTTCTACATCGACCCAATCACCGTTGTCGAAGGCAACACCGGTACGCTCAATGCTCTGATTCCTGTGACGCTTTTGGGGTCGCATGGCAATAACGTCACCGTGGACTACAAAACTGCCGACGGGATGGCCATCGCCGGCAGTGATTACGCCGCTGTCTCCGGTACACTGAGCTTCAACAAGAACCAAGGGACCAGGAAGATTGCCGTCCCGATCAAGGGGGATCGTCTGGTCGAGACCAGCGAGAGCTTCTCGATTCAGCTTTCCAACCCCCGAGGCGCGACGATCGCCGTCGGCTTCGGTCTCGTCATCATCTCGGACGACGAGCCGCGCGTCTCCATCCGCGACACGAGCGTTCAGGAAGGCAACACCGGCACGACGACGATGACGTTTGGCGTGACCCTGGAGGCCGCCTACGATCTGCCCGTGACCATCGACTTTGCCACGGGCGGCACCGCCACAGCCGGCGACGATTACATCGCCGCTTCCAGCAGCGTGACCTTCCAGCCGGGCCAGACGAATCAGTCCATCTCCCTCGCCGTGAAAGGCGACCGCGTGCCGGAGACAGACGAAACCCTCGTCGTCAACCTGACCACGCAAAACAGCTACGTTTATTTCATCAATAACCAAGCCACCGGGACGATCCTCGACGACGAGCCGCACATTGGCTTCAGTGACGGCTACTCGTACACTTCGTCCAACGTGTTTTTCGACGTGATGTTGAGTGCTCCATGCGACGAGGTGGTGACGGTGGACTTCTATACCTTCAACGGCTCGGCGATCGCGGGCGTGGACTACGTGGCCACCGCGGGAACGTTGACATTCAACCCCGGTGAGACCTACCAGACGATCTCGGTCGAGTTGATCAATTTCGACCCGGGCGCCTACCTGTATTTCTACGTCCAGCTCGATAACCCGTCGTCCAACGCGATGCTGGACAACGCTTTGGCGTTCGGCTCCGGGGGCCCTGCGTGACAACCCCGGCGCGCATCCGGGGAGCGTGATAGCAACAGAGCGCGATAGTACGTAGCGGCCGGTGGGGTCCTTACCGCCAAGCAAGCCCCCCACCGGCCCGGCACCGCCCCGGCGCTCGGTCTGCGCGCCGGCCGCGATGTCCCGCCATTCTATCGCAGACCGCACCTGAGTAGGAGGACGGCAATGTCGTCCCATCCCTTGCTAGACTGCTGGAAGGCCATTTCCCCAAGCCGGCGGGTCCCGCGGGCCCCGGCGCGGCGCACGGTGCGCCCCAGGCTGTCGGTGGAACCGCTGGAGGACCGCTGCCTCTTGTCGGCGGACGTGGTTCTGGAGTGGAACCAGCTCCTCCTGAACGCCGTCAAGGCCAACGGCGTCGCACCCTTCGCCTTCTCGCGCGACGCGGCCATCGTCCACGCGGCGGTCTACGACGCCGTCAACGCCATCGACCGGTCGCACACCCCCCTGTTCGCCGACGTCCAGGCGCCGCGGGGTGCCTCGCTCGAAGCGGCGGCGGCCCAGGCGGCGCACGACACGCTGGCCGCGCTGTTCGGGCAACAGGCCACGTTCGACGCGGCCCTAGCCCGGATTGCGCACCAAGGACTTGTGTAAAGAGCCTCTCGCAGTAGTTAAGTGTTGTGACATCAGCCACTTAACCATCTGCGGAGGCTCAAACTCATGGCACCCGAAGGCAACGACCACCTTACCCTGTGGCACCTT
>DASPXY010001537.1:0-9434 GCA_035637055.1 Gemmataceae bacterium
ACCAACTCGCCGACGAGGTTCATGAGTCGATCCAGCAAGCCAACGTCAACGCGGATGGCGCTTTCGGCCACCGTCGGCGTCAACGCATCGGACGCCTCGGTAATGGTGGGGCCAGCCAGGGGAGGGCTTGGTTGGTCACCACAGGCTTGCAGTCGAGTCAAGCGGGCGGTTAACTCCGTATAGTCGCCATCGCCTTCCTGGCCGGTGGTCTCAAGATTGCGCAGTATGGTGCGGACCACGTCCACCAGGGCGAGCAGGGCGCTGGCGATGTCTGGAGTCAGGACCAGCTGGCCGTCGCGCAGGCGGCAGAGCAGGTTTTCACCGGCGTGGGTCAACTTACCCAACCGGGTGAGATCAAAGAAGCCGCACGTCCCCTTGATCGTGTGGATGGTGCGAAAGATGCTTGCCAATCGTTCCCGGTCGCGCGGGGCCTTCTCCAGGGCCACCAGGTCGCGATCGAGCTGGTCGAGATTCTCATGGCTCTCGATGAGGAACTCTTTGAGGACTTCGTCGAGTTCATTCATGCCTTGTCCTCACTGGGGCCGCACTTGCCGGAGAACCTCGGCGGTTGCGACCCCAAACGAGTCTAACTCGCGATTCGGCTGTGGGTGGGGGTATTCAGCTGTTTCGATGATTCAGGTCCGGCTTGAAAACTGTGCGCGGGCCGGATGGACCGGCAGGTGCGGCGTGTGCCGCGCCCCCTCAACCGAGGAAAAGACGCTGCACCGGGTCGCACGGGCGGGGGTTATTCTGCGCCGGGAATTGTGGCCCAAGTCGAAAGACGGCTCTCTGCGGTCCTGTGCCGAGGTCGCCTGACTTTTTTCGCCAGGACCACAATCAGGACGGGAACAGTGTGTGAACGCCTTGAGGCCGAAAGGCAGTGTGCGAACAGCTGAGTAGCATTCTTACCTGCGCCTGGATGACCTGGCCGTTGTGTCTGCCTGATCGGTTGGTAGAACCAGAGCGGGGCCGTCCTGGGATGAACATGGGGATCGCTTCAACCCCCCTGTTAGCACCGAGGCGGACCCTCAAAGGGGCATCAGTCGAACTAACTCCAAGGAGGCAGGCTTTCACAAGCCTGCAAAGAAAGGAGGGAGCGATGATACGCACGGGCGACGGCATAGGCCGTGACAACTCGTTCCCTCCCGTAGCTCAGCGGTGAGAGCGCCCGCCTTATCAGCGGGTGGTCGTGGGTTCGAGTCCCGCCGGGAGGATTGTGCGGGGCCGGCTTTCGCGGCCTCGGGCAGATCGTGCAAGCCCACGGGTCGCGACCCGTGGGCTTTCTCGTCTCCTCTCTTCCGATCGTCTGGCTCACGGCTGGCTGATAACGTGTGTGCATCAGCCGCCAACGCTCGCCGTTCACATCGTTCGATCCCATCCCGAGCGCAACAGACCAAAAAGCGTACTATAGTTGATCGGAAGGCTCATGACAGGGCCGTCGGGAAGATTCGCAACGGGGCAACTTCTCCAGGGACATCACGCTCACAGTTGTCTCAGCTCCCGATTCCTCGAGAGAGCGAAAGGGCGCATTTGTCGATGTTCGCAGCCCCCACTGTGGAGAGTTCGCGCATGAAAGCTCTGAGCAAGGCAATCATCGTCGGGTGTACCGCGGGTGAATGCTCAGGGGTGCGGGACATGCTGAGCGACTGCGCGGTCGAAGTCGATGTCGAGTTCGCCGACCTGCGCAGCGCCATCGATGGGATCCGCCTCTCGCAGAACGAAAAGCGCACCTGTATTGTCCACGTTCAGTCGGCGGAAGAGGTCCAGCAACTCAAGTGGCTGAGCGAAAACTTCGTCGGCCGTCCGATCCTGGCGATCGTGTCGGGCCAGTGCCCTTCGGAGATGATCTTCGCGGTCAGCAAGGCCGGTGCCAGCCAGATCTTGCCGCGACCGTTCGGTCTGGAGGATCTCCGCGAGAGCCTGGAGAACCTCAAGAAACGCCACGCCATTCCCGAGGCCGTCTGTGCCCGGCGCGTGATCGCCATCTCCGGAGTTGCCGGCGGTTGCGGCGCCACCACGCTGGCCATCAACCTCGCCTACGAGATCGGCCACCTGCTCAACCTGTCGTGCATTCTCATGGAATTGGCGACGAACATGGGCATGGCGACGACCTTCCTGGACGTTACCCCGCGGCAGACGATCAATGACTTGTTGTGCGACATGCGGTCCGTGGATGTGGAACTGGTGGCGCGGCGGCTGACGAAAATTACCGACAACCTGCGACTGCTGCCGGCGGCCTACCAGGACCATGACCGCCTTTCGTTTTCCGCGCACGATCTGATCACCCTGATCCACTACACCAAGCAGCTCGCCGACGTGGTGGTCCTCGATGCCCCCGGAAGCAACTACAGCGCCAACGTCGAAACCTACGCCTTCGCCGATCAGCTCGTCCTCGTGGCGGAGCAATCCGTGCCTTCGCTCCGCGCGCTCAGTTTCATGCGTGAGAAACTGGAGAAGGACGGCATCGCCAAGCCGCAGTTGCTCGTGATCAATCGTTACAATCCCAGTCGCAAGGAATTCCTGGTCACCCATCTGCAACGACTGCTGCAAACGCCGCAGCTGGCGACCGTCGCCAATGATTACGTCGCCGTCAGCGGCGCCCTGAACGAGGGACGCCCGCTGCGAGTTCACGCCCCGCACTCCAACGTCCTGGCCGACATCGACCAATTGGTGCGTCTCCTGCTCGCCCCGAGCGAGCCCGAAGAACCGCCCAAGCCAAAGCGGCCCTCGCTCCTGGGCCGGATGGTTCGCGCTCTCGTTGGCCTCTGACTTGAACCACAGAGACACAGAGAAGACAAGACAGAGAGAAGAAAAGACTGTTGTGGCACGGTCTCCTGACCGTGCCACTCTTGCTGACCGCAGGTCTCCCTGAATACCAGGAGCCCGGAGGAGACCTTCGGTCAGAAGCAGTGGCACGGTCAGGAGACCGTGCCACAACGGGGTCTCTGTGGTTCAGGTTCTCTACCGGGCGGTCAGCGATTCGCCCCAATGGATGATGTCGATGCGCGTGTGGGCCGCGTGGTTCTCGCGCGCACAGACGCGGAGGTAGGCATCGCGATCCACCAGTCCGAGTCGCTCCAGATCCCAGAGCTTCAGCCCGAGCGCTTCACGGTAGAACACGATCTCCTCGCAATGACCCGCCGGCACAGCGGTCGTCCCGGATAGGGTCTGGCGAGCGACTCCCAGCACGCGCGCGCCCACCGCCGAGTCGGGGGCCAGCATCACGGAGATTTCCGGCGGGGCCTCCGGCGATGCTTCCGAGGGGGTCGGCGCGGCGGCGGCAAACCCCTGGCGCAACTTCTCGACCAGGGCCGCCTCGTCGGGGGCCTGACCCAAAAACAACTCGGCGACGTCCTGCGCCGGCAGCCGCTCGCGCAGGAACTTTTCCGCCTGCTGCAACAGCAGTTCGCCCAGCACCTTCACGCCGCGGTCGCTCCCCGCGAGGTTCCAGACGGCGGCCTGGCCCTCGGAGTATTCCCGCACGGCCGCCTGGACGGCTTCGTCCAGGACAAGCAGACCCTTCGGCGCCAGTGAGCGGAGAATTTGAGCGGCCGCTTCCTCAGGCGTGGCGCAGACAGCGGGATGGGTCGGTGTCGAGGTGCGGGCCTGCGCCGGAGCGCCGGTCGCGTCCCTGGCTTCATCCGCAAGGGACTGGTGCAGCACCTCGAGGGGATGCCGGTAGAAGGCCAGTTCGCGCACCTGGTCGGAGAGAAAGCCGCGCAGGCCGAGGTAAACGCCGCGCACGCCGGCGGCGAGTTGCTGCTGATAGCGGGCGCGGGGATACTCGCGGATCTGCTGCGAAAGCTCCTCCTTGAGACGGCGGGCCTCCGCGTTGGAGATGGCGGCCTGGGCGAGACGCTCCGCGGTGTCCGTTCCCACCTCCAGCCGCTCGCGGAGTTGCTTCACCTTCGCAACCCCCTGAGCAAGGACGTCATCTTGTAGTTGCAGCCAGCGGTCCACCTGGGCGGCCGCTTGCTTGAGGGCCTCGACCGCCAGGCCCAGACGCGGCCCTGACCGCTCCAGGTAACGCACCGCCAGGGCGCCGAGCGCCTGCCGTACGTACTCGTCAGCCTCCGCCGCGGCTTGGCGGATGGCCGCAGTCGCGGGCGGCTGCTGCAGCCCGTCCTCCCCTTCTGGATGGCCGAAGAACTCATCCGCCTGCTTGAGGATCCGCGGGACGTGGCGATGGTCGAAGCGGCTCGCCGGGCCGCTAATCGGGTCGAACCAGCGGCCGATGATCTGCTCCGGGCGAGTGCCGAGCGTGCGTGTACAACTTTTCTGCATCAGCTCAATCAGGTTGGCGGCGTCCAGGTTCTGGTCGTGTAACTGAGCCGTGATGTCCTGGCGAATCTGGGCCGCGGCCTGCGGCGGGCAACCCTGCGTCCATTGTTCCAGGAGAGTCTGGCCGAGCCGCCGCGCTGCTTGTTGCACCAAGGGGCGCGAGGGAGAAAGCAGGAGATTCAGCCCGAACGTCTGGAACGGGGTCGGGACGTTGCCGTGGAGGCACCCCTGGGCCGTCTTGCGGTTCGCGTCTGCTTCGCGGCCCAGTGGAGTAAAAAGATCGAGATAGAGGCAATCGGCAGCGATGGCGGCTGGATTGACGCCCGCGGGCTCCTTCGGGCAGGTCAACAGCAGACTGCGAGTGAACGGCGCGCCGCCGTCGGTGAGCGGGGCGGAGCGCGAGTCGTACTGCGCCCGGAAAGTCACACCGGGATCCGCGAAATGGCTCAACTCCGTCAGGGCGCCATAGCTGTTGGCACGCGCCAGCGTCAGTTCCGACTGCTCGCCGCGGGGGGGAAGAAGGAACAGGCCAACGATTTCGGCGGTGCCGTGGCCGAACTCGCGCAGCAGGCCGCGGACCACGTACGCCAGATCGACGACCATGCCGCTGCCTGTTCCGCCTGCCAGACTCGCGAACACGTAAACGCGCGGCTTGTTGGAGCGGAGCGCGAGCCCGGAGCGCCGCGCGGCCGTGGCGAGGGCGTCCTGCGCGGTGATCTGCTCCAGACGCCGTCGCAGGACGGAGACAATGGCGCCATAGTTATCGATGAACGCGAGTCGCCCCAGCGCGCGAAAACCACTCGTGCCCTGGCTCCGCGAGATGCGATGCACCATCCGCGCCGGCAGCCAGTCGTCCAGGGAGGGAAGGGGGTCGCGCGGGCGAAGGTAGTGCGCGGCACGGGCGAGGCGAGCCGGCATGCTCTCTTCGCGCTCCAGCGCCAGGGCGGCGCTACCCTGCTGGGCCAGTTCGACGGCTTTCGGGTCGGTGTCGATCCCGAGCAAGCGCAGGTGCGGCAACTGTCCCGGGTCGGTGAGGCGGGTGCGCAGCGCCCGGCGGAACTGGCGCAGAGCGTCGAGGCCGAATCCGCCGAGCCCGACCACCAGCGCCGGAACCAGGACGCCGTCGCCAGATTCCTCCTTCCGTTCGGTCAGCGCCGTGTTCGCGGCGCGGGGGGTTGGCGGGGGGAGAGCGCCCGGTCGGGGGCGGGTGATCTGCTGACTGTCCGCCGGAGAGGGAGTCACGGCTTCACGGGTCGGCGGTTCCGGGGGCAGCGGGGTTTCCGCGGACGGCGGCAGCGGCCCGGTCGGAGGCGCTTCGACCCGGCGCAGGGCCTCGACGAAGGCCCGGCAACAGGGGTAGCGTTTCTCCGGATCTTTCGCCAGCGCCCGCGCGACCACCGCCCGCTCTCGCTCCGGCAGGCTCGTCAGGTCGGGCACTCCCTCCATGTGCTGCTGCATGATCTCGTGCAGGTTGGCGCCGCTGAAGGGACTGGAGCCGGTGAGCAATTCCTGATAGACGATGGCCAGGCTGTACTGGTCCGAGAAGCGGCTGACGACCCCGCGGAAGGTCTCCGGCGGCGCGTACTTGGGGGTGAGGCCCCCCGTGACCGAGCCCACCAGGCCCGTGAGGTCTTTCACCAGGCCGAAGTCCGCAACCTTGATGTGATTATGCACCAGACAGAGGTTCTGCGGCTTGACATCGAGGTGTTGCAGATCGTAGTCGAGGTTCATCAGGTCGAGGACTTCGGCGGTCTCATCCATGTAGCGGAGTAGCTCCACCGCAGGGATGCCGGGGAGCCCGCGTTGCCGGCATTCGCGGAAGCGATCCATCAGATCGCGATCCGCCAATTCCATGACGATGACGAGTTGCCCTTCCAGGATGTCGTACCGTTCGAGGGAGAGCAGGAAGGGGTGGCGAAGGCTGCGGACGCGCGCGAGCGAGCGTAACTCCTGATCGGCACGGCGACTGTCCCCTTCATCCTCCAGATCGCCGAAGACGAATTTGATGGCCTTGTGCAGACCGCCGGGAGCCTCACACTTCCACACTTCCCCGAACCCCCCGCGGCCGAGCGGCTCGACCAGCCGGTAGCCGGGGATGGGTTCGGCGTTTTTCTGGATATTGAAGACCATGGGCGCTCCCCCTGTTCGTCCCTGTCAGGTGTGCGGTTGTCCGAGCATTGAGAGTTGGTCCGGGAAAGTGTGCGGTCCTGGCGTCACAAACACGGACTGACGCTTTGTTGTCATCATACTTCATTTCGCGGGGTTTTGGAGAGGAAGTCTGGAGCAGCGGCGTGTGGCGAGTGCAAGTTCAAGGGCCCGTGGTTCGTAGTTCCGCCTTTAGGCGGCGAAACGGTGAGCCGCCTAAAGGCGGAACTACGAACCGCTCGCCACTAACCACGCGCGCAGCGGTGGCGTATCATGCGCAGGTAGCTTTCGCCGTGGTGCTGGTTCTCAGAGAATGCGACAACCGGGCGAGACGCTGACGCCCCCCCGCTCACCCTGCCTGCAAGCCGCCGCGAGCACCGCCGATGGATCCCCTGGCCATAACTGTCCTGACCGTGCTGGGCGCCTACCTGATCGGCGCCATCCCGTTCGGCTACCTGGTGGCGCGCTGGCGCGGCGTTGACATTTTCCACGCCGGCAGCGGCAACATTGGCGCCACCAACGTCGGCCGCGTCCTGGGCCGTCGCTACGGGATCCTGGTGTTCGTGCTCGACTTTGCCAAGGGGGCGCTCCCCGTGGCGGCGGCGTTGTGGCTGCGGCGACAAGCCGACACGGGTGCCGGCGCTGGGCTCCCCCTGGCGGTGTTGCCGGTGAGCGCCGGGCTGGCCGCGTTCCTCGGCCATCTCGGGTCGGTGTACCTGCGCTTCCGCGGCGGTAAAGGCATCGCCACCGGCGCCGGCGTCGTCCTGGTGCTGTTGCCGCTGGCGGCGCTGGGGGCGATCGGCACCTGGCTCGTTGTGGTCGCCGCCTCGCGCTACGTGTCGCTGGCCTCACTGACGGCAGCGCTGGCGCTGTGCGGCCTGCACCTGGTCTTGACGCCGGCGCCTTTCTCGGACGCGAACGCTATACTGACTCTGTTTTGCTTCCTCGCCGCGGCCTTGATTTTCCTGCGCCACCGCAGCAACATCACCCGCCTGTGCCGCGGCACCGAGAACCGCCTTCAGGACACCCACGCCATGCAACTCCTCAGCAAGACCATCCACGTGCTGGCGGTCGGCCTGTGGTTCGGCACCGCCATTTTCTTTACCTTCGTGGTGACCCTGTCGCTGTTCCGCTCGTTCGAGAGCGAGGCACAGAAGCCGTCAACGGAGCGGGCCGCCTGGTTGCACGTCCCCGCGGATCTGGACAAGGACGCGGACAAGCGCAAGGAATGGGGCGGTCGAGTGGCGGGCTTCGCGGTCGGGCCGATGTTCGACTACTATTTCCTGTTGCAAGGGATCTGTGGTTTCGCGGCGGCGGTGACGGCGCTCGGGTGGTCGCGGGGGACGACTGCTAGGGTTCACAAGGTGCGGGCCGTCCTGGTGCTGCTGGCCCTCGGCACCGTCGTTGCCGGCTGGCCGATCGAGCGGAAGGTGGGCGAACTGCGCGACGTGCGCAACAAGGCTGCGGACACCGCCCGTGAGACCGACGAGAAGAGGGCGGGGAGCAATTACGGGCCGCCTACTCAGGCCCAAGCCGTGGAGGTCGCGCAAATGGCCCGCGACGATTTCGCGCGCTGGCATCTCTACAGTCTGTTCCTCAACTTCGTCACGTTGGCTCTGGTGACAGGAGTGATGGCCCTGGCAGCGCGACTCCCCGAGGGAAGGCCGCCGCAGACGTTCCCGGTGTGAATCTCTGCGCCGTGGTAGGTCCGCCGAGCCGAGGCGGACCGCAGAGTGCCGCTCGGCTCGCGGCACCTACTCCGCCCCGCACCTGGAGCGGACCGCTACGGTGCTTTCCCGCCTGCGAGCCAGTCGAGCGTGAAGCGTGCCAGGGTGATGGTCTCGTAGGGGCTCTTGCCGCCGCGCTCGTACAGGCAGGCGAGGGTGCCATCCGCCAGGACAGCGAGGCACGAATACGCGGCCGGCCCTTCGTGGAGCAGCCGGGCGACCGGCCAGGTCTTGCCCTCGTCGCGGCTGAGGCGGACCATCATCTTCTCGCGTTTCGTGCTGGCGGGGTTCGAGAACAGCAGGCCGCCGCCTGGCCCGCGCACACGCAGAATGCTCGCCTGACAGACCGGCTCGATGAGGGCCTTATCAGCGACGGGCTTCGACCAGGTGAGCCCGCTGTCCTTGCTGAGAGCGACGAGGCGGCGATTGTCCGCCTGGTAACTGCGGATGTTGAGCAGCAAGGCGCCGTCGGCCAGTTCCACCACCTGCGACTCGTTGCAGTCCGGGCCGACCACGCCGCCCAGCTTCCAGGTCGCGCCGCTGTCATCGCTGTAGATGACGTGCGCCTGTCGGGCCTTGGTGCCGGCGACCTTGTTGTCGCACGGGATCACGAGCCGGCCGCTCTTGAGCTGAATGCCGACGCCCGGCCCGGTCGCGTACCAGGTCCAGTCGGCGCGCTTGACATCCCGCGTGATCTCGACCGGCTTTGACCAGGAGGCGCCGTCATCGACGCTCTTCGTCACCCAGACGGTGCGCGCGCCCTTGCTCGTGCCGGCCACAATCTGGGCCTCGGTGTCCTGCCCGAGGTTGTGGGTCATCAGCAGCCAGATGGTGCCCGTGGCGCGATCGACGACGGGGCAGGGGTTGCCGCAGGTATTGCCGCCATCGTCCCAGACAACCTGGATCGGGCCCCACGTCTTGCCGCCGTCGAGGCTGCGGCGCAAGAGCAGATCGATGTCGCCGGTATCGCTGCGGCTCTTTTTGCGCCCCTCGCAGAAGGCCAGCAGGGTCCCCTTTTTCGAGACGAGGAGGGAAGGGATACGATACGTATGGTATCCCTTTTCACCGGAGACGAAGAGGGGCGCCTGGATCGGGTCGCCGGCCGCGGCTGAGGTTGGCCCCCACAACAGTCCTGGGGTCGCCAGCAAGCAAACGAGGATGTTTCGGCACATGGTGGACTCCAGTGGTTGAAGATGTCCGGCGGAACCCCTCCCCCCAACCCCCTCCCCGAAGCGGAGAGGGGGAGCAAGGCAAACAGCATCTTTTCTTCTCCCCCTCTCC
>DASPXY010001538.1:0-10874 GCA_035637055.1 Gemmataceae bacterium
ACGTCGTCCATGTAAAGGTCAACCGCGAGAAGCTCAGCCCACTGGCCAAACGCTGTCTGGGCAACCCCCATCTGGGCCTGCCGGACAAGGTGGACGCACTGGCTAAGTGGCTTGGCCAGCACTTCCCCCCCTGGCAGTTCAGGGCGTGGGATCCGACGCCTGAAAGCAAGCAAATCACGGTGCTCGAGATCTTGCTCTTCCACGAAAAGGCGGCCCAAGGCGCGGGGAACCAGGTGTTCCACAAGCTCCGGCTGAAAGCCACAGTGCAACTCTTCCGAGCCGGCGTCGCCCCACCTGGGATCAGGCCGGAACTGGAGCTCTACCCGCCGGAAGAGTTCCAGTTCGACGTCACCAACTATCGCTCCGGTGCGCTGTTCGACCGCATTTTCGGCGAAGAGCGTTTCAAGAAGCAATTCCGGCTCAGGGTTGAGGACTACAAGAAGTTGCTCCTGAAGGTGCCCGTCTGCTCGGAAGTGAAGGAGTACCTCGCCAACGGTACGGAGGCTGTCCTGCCGCTCGACCACCAGTCGCTGAAAGACTGGCTTCGTTCCTGTTACCGGCTCCAGTTAACAGCCGAACCGGGCAGGCCGCTCGTGTTTGTCAAGGCCCGCGGCAATACCCAGCCGGTCAAGGGCTGGTTGCGCGTGAATTGCCTCTCTGTCCAGACCAACGGGACACCGATACCGGCCGCACGCTTCCCAAATCTCGCGGACTATTGTCGAGGCGAGATTTACCTCGACCGCTTCGTGGACACCTTCCTGATGAACCCGAACATTGCCATTGTCGGCGGCCAGGGAGGTGATCCATGCGAGTGATCTGCACCGCCGGCGTGTTCCTCCTCTGCGGCATGCTCGCGGGCCCCGCCCTCACGGAGCCCGCGCAGACCAAGCCTCAGCCGAAACCACCGCCGAAGTGGAAAGTACACCTTGAAGATGGGAAGAAGCTGCACCAGAAGGGCAACGCGAAGGGCGCCACCGACCACTTTACGAAAGCGTTCCAGGCCTCCCCCAAGGAGGAAAAGGGGAAGATCGCGCTGGCCCTTGGGAACCTCTACAACGCCGGCCTGAAGAAGGGCGAAGGGGGCAAGCTCGGCCCGAAAGACCCAGTCGTGGACTGGTATCGCAAGGTGCTGGAGCACGGCAACAAGGAGGAAAAGGCTCTGGCGGCCAACAACCTTGCGGTCCTGCACCTCGACAAGGGGAACAAGAACCTCTACAACCCCCAGCAAGCCGTCAAGCTCTTCATCGACTACGTGTTCAAGCAGCAGATCCCCGAGGTGCCGGATGTGTTCGCCTACCACTACAACTTCGGGCATGCGCTCGCGCTGGTTGGGAACACGGATCAGGCTCGCAGGCAATACTGGTTCACCGTTGACCGGCGCCCGCGATTTACCCGCGGAGTGGTCGCGCTGCGTGACCTGATCGCCCTTGCGGAAGGGGCAGACCGCTACAAGGACGGGAACCGCCTGATCGACAAACTCCTGGTTACTGGCCAAACCGAACTCGCCCGCGACACCCTCTATCTGCTTCTCGACCGGTGGGGAGGGGCCAAGGGGGTGGAGGCCTTCCTGCCCAGCTGGGTGCGCTACTATGCAGACGCCAGGGTCACCCCCGAGCGCTACCGGGAGGAGGAATTGCAGCGTCTCACGCCGCTCCGGAAGCGACCCCGCCTGGCCGCGCTGGCGGCGGAATTCGACCGGGTGTTCCTACCCGATCACTTCAAGAAGGTCGCGGGCGACCGCGTCCTCTTGCTCCTGCGGAGCGATCAACTCTTCAAGCACCTGCCTTCGTGGCGCGGTGTGCTCGTCGCCGCGAAGGCGCCCGAGGCGGATTATCAGGCTCTCGGTCGCATGCTGACGACTGCAGGCGACTCGTTCCGCGCTGCCGGCCTGCGCCAGAACGAGCCGCCAGACCGGGCAGAGGCTTTTCGCCAGGCGGCGGTCCGCTACTCCGGCGCGTACGCAGCCGCACCCTCCAACGCCTCCGCCGCTCTCAACCTTCTTTCCTTGCTCTTCGAGCAAGCACCCCTGCTCGACCCGAAGGGACAACTCTTCGAGCAGACCGTCCGAGCCCTGTTTGACCCCAAGGGCATGCCTGTGCGTGCGGCGGACCTGGAAGGGACCCACGCCTTGTTTGCGATGCACTCCCTGGTGATCGATTGGATGAACGAAGGAAGGCGCAAGGACGGCTCGGTGGGTGGCCCGCTGAGCCTCCTGTTTCACGCCACGAAGGCCGTCGAACTCGAGGACAGGATTCGCAAGAATGACCCGCAGTTCCGTGCCCCGCGGCGCTATTCGTCACGCTTGCCGGCGCGCAGGAGCGCGCCGGGCGTCGCGAGGAGGCCGTCAACACCTGCATCCGTGCCGGCGAGCGCGGGTTGGAGGCAAGGGACAGCAAACTGGCCACTGGCATCCTGCTCCGGGCGAACCTGTTGATCACGAAGGGGGTGAAGGCCTCCGAGGAACAGAAGCGGCGGATTGAAACTCTGCTGTCCCAAAGTCGCCCGAAGGTGATTGTTGCTGTCACCGAAGAAAAGGCTGCCGTCCGGTCGGTCCTGTTCGAGCCCAAGGGGGATCCCAAGGAAGCGGGCCTCGTGTTCCTGACCGGGCAAATGGTCAAACGTGAAGATCCGCAGAAGAAGACCCGGGTGATCGTCAGGGAGGTATCCCTGATGGACCTGTCCGCGGACCAGAGGTTTCTGGTCTGTGCTCAGGACCGGACAGTGATCGTCTTCGCTTTTCAAACGGGCAAGGAAGTGAACCGGCTGGCGGGCCACACAGAGGTGATCGTTTCCTCGGTCCTTGCACCTCAGGGGTCTCTCCTCGGCACGCGCGACCGTGCGCAGGCGCTGAAGGTCTGGAATCTGCCGGAACGTCGCGAACTGGCCAGGGGGCAGTTGCCGCCGGGTGAGGGAGGGATCGCCTGGGCACCCGGGGGGAAGATCCTTGCGGCGGCTGTGGATGATAAGGTCGTTTTTTTCGCGGTGCAGAAAGAGTCCTTGCGACCCCTGCTCGGCGCCTTCGACAAGCTCAAGGCGGATACGGCAATCACCGCGCTGGTATTCCGCCCGGATGGACTGTTCCTGACCGGGGACAAGAACGGCAAGGTGGTGACCTGGGACATCGACGGCGGCAAGCGCCTGTTGACTCTGCAGGGCCTGCGCGGGCCGGTCCTCGCCCTCGCCTGCTCGCCGGACGGGGCTGCCCTCGCGGCCGGAGATTCGTTGGGGAAGATTCTGGTGTGGGACGCTGCCAGCGGGGAAGTCCGGAACGAGTTCACCAGCGAGTTAGGCGGGGTGGCCTCGCTCGGGTTCTCTCCGGATGGGACAGCACTCGCGGCCGGGGGAGAGGGCCCATCCAAAAACGGCCGGGTTGTGACCTACAAACTTAGGCCCTTGGCCCGCTAAGGTAGCTTCGAGGAACAGTGTTGGCCGCCAGGTTGAGGCGGCAAAGGTTCACCGCCTCAACCTGGCCACCAACAATATATAAACCACCTTAATTATAGCCAATATCTCGACTCAGCGATTGCAACGGGGAAAGACACCGGCTCCTGGATCGGCTGGAAGTACCGTTCAAGCGCTTGCCCTTTGCTCGGCAAGTGGATTCGCACACATCCCGCAATGGCTCTGCTTGTCCTTAGCCTCCGCCCTCTCGATGCCAGACAGCTCGAACCGGAACGTGTATCAGTGAATGATACTGTGGTGGCGCACGCTGGCGGAGAATGCAGGGTGCCGCGGGCGGAAATCCGGCTGCGGGCCGGGATTGCCCAGCAGGGTGTTGGTGATGAGGACGTCCTCGGGGTGGGGCCTGGTAACCGTTACCAGGAATGAACCCGTCGCGCTCGCGGGATCCACGGTGAACGGCCCGCCTACGGTGACGACCTCCTGGTTCGGGCCGACGTCGAGGAGCAGCGGCGCCCCTGGCCGGATGGACCAGGGAATGCCATCGTACTCCCCTGCGAGCGTGGTGGCATTGCTGCGCGATGGATCCACGCGCAGGGTCACACGGATCACATAGGGCGGTTGCGGCAGGTAGGGCCAGAACGGTGAGGGATCCGGCCCCGTCACCGCGACCGGCTTCAAGAAGATGGGCGGAGCGCCCGGAGTGTTCGCTAATGAGATCGGGGTGCCGGCCGCGTGCGGACGGGTGAAGCCTGCGGTGATGGTCGGCGGTCTGCTCTGCGCGTTGACCGCCAGGACGCTCACCACCTCCTGATCTGCCCCGGTGTCAACGACCACGGTCGTTCCCACCTCGATGTTCCAGGCAATCCCTGGACCGGTCACCGGCAAGGGGGTGGTGCCCCAGAGCGCACTGATGGCGACCGTGAGTGGCATGGCAGGAAGCCCACGGGTTGCAACCCGTGGGCTTGGCAAGACGGGCTGGGCCAGCGACGCCACGCACGACGCGATGCTCAGGTTCGTGCGGTCGATGATGGCGAACATGCGATGGCGAATGTGCCGATTGTCCCTTCGTCCGATTTCCGCCCCGAGTTTGACGGGACGCACCGAGTCGTCGGTCACCTCGAAGAAGCCAACGGTCAGCCACACGGCGAAGACGTTGCTGCGCGTGGTGAGGTTGCCCGAGACCTTCGTCAGCAACTGTTGCTGCAGATACGGATGCATCGTCGCGGGCGGTGCGGGCGGCGGCAACCGCAACAGCCGCAGCAGCGTGTCATCGACGCCGCTCGTACGGAACTGCGAATCTCCGGGCGGGTAAGTCCCCACACCGAACGCCCAGAACGGCCGGTCCGCGGCGGTCGGAACGGATCCCTGAGTACGGCGCAACGGGTTGATGGAACCTGCCGACGAATCGTAGAGGAGGCGGGTAAATGCGTTCTGCACGTCCGCATCCCCGAAGTAGGTCGAGGGCTGGGCGTCGCAGAGAGCTTGCCACGTTTCCACATCCCAGATGGTGTTGATGTTGACTTTGCCGGCGATGCGGCCGCCTGCGGCCACTCCGGCGGCGCGGGGGCCGGTTTCGGCAAACTCCAGGAAGCGATACAGGCGGTGGGAGGCGCCCCCGGGCAGGCCATCGTCGGACCACGGCGCGCGATGGTTGAACTTCGTGAGTTGTCCCGTGCTGTCCGGGCTAATGAACCGCTGAGTCAACTGGTAAGGCTGATACCCCGACACATGGAGCAACTCCATCGGACTGATCAGCGGCCGATCGAGGTGCGTCAGCCAATCATAGAACGGGGCCGCGGGGACATTGTCGCGGCCAAACGAGTGGCTCAGGCGCGGGCCGGAGCGAAGCGTTTGGGGCTGCAGCAACGCGCGATAGGCGGCATAGGGCTGTGGTCTACCGAGTGAGGTGATCGGGAGTCGGACACCGCTCGTCACTGCCTGGAGCGGGATGTTGTCCAGGTAATCGACTGTCACATAGGGGTTGTAAGTGACGTTGGGGAGCCCGCCGATGCTGCGCCTGCCGTCAAAAGGCAACGCGGGGTTCGCCAGGCGCCGGAGCACCACGGTAACGCCGGCGGTTCGTTCATCGGGTGGGTCGCTCCGTTGCCGAATGTGGAAGGAACGGAGATACTGCAGCGATGGTGTTCGGAGCAACGGTGTCGCACCGGGGATCCCCCTCCGGTTGGCTCTGCGGAAGGGGTCGTAGGCGGCAAACGAAGCAGGGGCCTCCTCCGGCGGGCCAAGGAGTACGAAGCCCGAGGGCAGCAGGTCGGTTTCCGGCCCATGCGGGGGCACATAGGGCGAGGGGATGCCACCATAAGGCGTCGGGCCCTTGGCCGCGAACCAGGGCGGTTGTTCGCCGCCACTGATCGTGGCCAGCGGGCCGAAGAAGTCGCCATCGGTCGTGCTGGCACGCACGGCGGCCAACTCGGGATTGCCCAGGACGTTGTTGTTCTCCAGGCCCGGCAGGATCGCCGCCCCTGCCGGGTGGCCCGGCACCACCGACTTGACTCCGACCATCACCCGATAGGGAGCGTAAGCCCCTCCCCAACCCATCCGCAGCGGCACGGGAAACGAGTCCGGCCGATATGTCCCCGGAGGAGCCATCCGGAACCAGGGATTGTGCAACTCAAGGAAGACTCGGATCGGGCTCTGGTAGGCCTCGTCCGGATCGTTCATTTCCACCTCGGCAACCGCCTCATTGACGACGAGACGAGGCAGTTCCGTCCCGAAGACCCAGTACATGGGCCACTGGATATCGCCGGCGGGGCCATTGGCGGCGCGCGTCGGATCGACGCGGCCGGGATCGGGCGGAAACGGCGGTAGGAACGGGAGATGCTTGTAGTCCTCCGCGGTGTAAAAACAAAAGGGAGTGCTAATATCGTCTTCGTCGATATAGTCCACGATGTTGACTGCCAACTGTGCCAGCCAGCGCCGGACTCTCAGGAACTCCGCGGGTGGTGCCTGGGGATGCTGCTCCGGTCGAAGGGGAGTCACGCCGGTGACGACCAGGAGTCGCCGGTAGATGTCGTTCGCGAGCTGTTGGCGGGCCTCCTGCGCCCAGAGGAACTGCTTCCAGATGGGGCCGTTGGGCGCATCGACGTGGAAGGGCACAGTGAGCGTCACCTGGCCGCCCATGACAGTGAGCGGCGGGCCGAATGGCGGCGCCTTGCCGCTGCCCTGATGGGGATAGGGTGGCAACGGGCGGTTCAGATTGACGCGCCCCAGGGCGGCACTGCCGGCACGCCAATCGACACCATTGAACTCCCCATTGTTCAGCGGATTGCCGAAGGGGGCCGAGCCGCGCTTCAGGGAAGTTGTGGGGAAGGGAATTGGTGGCCCCTGTGGGAGTGCCGGCTGATCAGGGTCCGTGGTTGGGGCCAGGGTGTAGGGGAAGCCCGGCGGGTGGTGAATCCACGGTGGCACACCCGGCCGGTCGAGATCGGTGCTGTCGGTGGTGATGAGCCGGCGAATCCGTGGATCGGCGAAGTTGGCCGGGCACAGGCGAAACAGGTCGGCCGTCAGAGCCGGAGAGCCCATGTCCCCGTAGCGCAGCAGCGCTTCCATGTCCGACACCGGGAAGCGGCGGTTATCACCCGAGGGCCAGAAGCCATCGTACAGCAGTGGATGCTCGCGGCGTTCGGCGAGGGAGGCGTTGCCATAGCCGGCGTAGGTTCCGACCGGGGTCAGGTAGGAGGGGGCGGGCGAGTGCGGCGGCGCTCCGAAGCTGGGGAGCAACAGGGGGCCGCTGGGCCATCCCGTCCATTCGTTGACACCATCGAAATCCATCTGGCTGTAGGAGTGGGTGAGCAGGGCAGGGAGGGCAGTTTCGCCCGGAAAGCCAGGCGTGCCGAACCGCCGCGCTGCCGGGTTTCCGCCGTAACGGCCCGGCAGGGGAGGCACCGTGGAGCCTTGCAACAGGTTGCGCCACTCCGTACCGCCGCCACGACTGAGCACCCGCGACAGGTTGACCTCCCACGGTCCCCATCCCTGGTTAGAGGCATGACTCTGACCCGGACCGCGCAGGTTGCCGTGGACATTCGCATTCAGCCGATTATCGAGATCGGTAATGAGCACTGCGAACAGGGGTTTGTACTTGCGGCCGTCCGGCGCCAGCATCACCGGGAAGCCGAGGTCCATCCAGAAACTGTCGTTGTTCCAGTATTCCGCCTGACCTGTCTGCGGGTTGATGCGCCGGAACCTCCCCAGGCCGCCAACCAGGTTCTTGACGTCGCCGCCACCATCCTCCGGAGAGGGGAAGCCCGGATTCAGTGCCGGCAACGGGCGAAGGGTGGTGTACTTGAACCAGGGTGGAGGCGTGGCGCCCGGCGCCCACCACGGATTCAACTTGCCGGTGTCGGGATCCCAGAACTCGCCGGCCCCTGGAGGAGCGCCGGCGACCGCCGCGGCCCACGGTCGATGGAACGAGGGCAGCAGCACACTCCCATCCGCCCGCACTGCTGCCAGAAAGACGTTATTGAGATCGGGATAGGTGTAAGGCGCGTTGCACCCGACCGTGTAGGCGCTGCTGGGGGCTGCGAGGTTGGCTCGCCAGCCGGGGCGTTCGGGGTCGCGAAGAAAGCGCTGCGCCGGTGGCAGCTGCGGGTCGTCCGGGTAATACACGTAGCTGATGAGCTGATCGTCCTGGAGGACGGCGCCGGGGATCAGGGTGCCGAAGGGGCTCGGGGAGCGCAGGCGGCCGACGCCATTAAAGGGCACAAGGTTGGCATTCGGCGCGGAGCCTGGAGGGGTTGGGCCAGTGCGAGAGCCGTACATGTTCCGGGCGAGACTGTGGCCGCGGAGCGCGGAGTAGACGCCGGAACCGTCGTCGGGCACATCGTAGATGAGTTGCCCGAGGAAGTAGGCCAGAAGCAATTCGGGGTCAACGTCGGGGCGGCTTTGGTTCTGGGCCTCCACAGCGTACCGGGCGGCTGTCTGGTGCGACGAGGCGTAGAAGACAAAGCTAACCCCGACGGCGGCAAACAGTGCCAGCAGCACCAACACTACGAGGAGAATGCCACCGCGGCGGTGACAAGGTGACAAGGTGACAAGGTGACAAGGTGAAGGGGTGTGTGGCATATCGTCCTCTTCTGCGAGGCGTGAAATCTCTCGCCGTTTCCCTTCACCTTGTCACCTTGTCACCTTGTCACCTTGTCACCTTGTCACCGCGCTACGGGAACGTCGGCGTCGTCTGATCGATGGAGCGCAGGAACTGAATCAGCTGCGCCCGCTGAGTCGCATCGGTCACGAAATGGTGCCGGACGCCGCCGTTGTTATCCTGCGAACCGTCGAGCACCTGCGCGAGCGTCGTCGCCAGACCGCTATAGAAGTAGGGCGCCGTCTCGTGGACGCTCAGCAACGACGGGATATTGAAGCCGTTCGCCCCGAGTGGGGCGATCGCCTGACCGGGGTCGGCGGCGTTGGCTCGGATCTCGTTCGTGCGGCCGGTCGTCGTGAAGGTGCCGACGTTGATGAGGACACCTGGGAATGTGCCAGCGGAGGGGAAAGCGGGATTCTGCGTCTTCGTCTGCCGCAGTTCGGCGCCGATGACGCGCTCGTTGCCGAGGCCGAGGCCGACCTCCGGCGACGGCGGCGCCGTGTAGTCCACTGTCGAGCGCGTCCAGCGCGGGCCACCATGGCAGGTGGCGCAGCTAAAGCCCGGCACGACCAGGCCGACCTGTCCGAACAGGGTGCGCCCCGCCTGTGCCGCCGTGTCACTCGCAGGGACGGGAGCCCGCGCGGAGCGGACGTTGCGCTGGATCCACACGGCGATCGCGTCCTGGCGCGCATCACGGCCGGCGCTGCGGAAGGGCAGGAAGTTCGTCACGGAGGGTGGGGTGGATACCTGCAGCCCGCGCCGGGGGACCGACAGGTTGGCCCTGATCACCCAGCCGCCGCTCGGCGTCCCGGGCGGCCCTGGCGTGGGGCCGTTGTTATTCGTGGTGTACTCGAAGACCGTCGTCTGATCGGCGCCTGTGCCATCGATGCCGCCGATCACGTAGATCTGGTTCGTGGTGAGCGTACCGCCGATGCCGAACCGTGCGCGCGGCGCCGGCGCCGGCAAGTTGGTGTGCGGCGTGGCCACGATGACGACCGCCTGCGCCAGGTATTCCTCCACCGTGTCGAGGACAGTGCCGCCCGCGTCCTGGCCGCCGATCACGAAAATCCGCGACTGCACACCCCGGAGGGCAACCGCGGCGCCGTGGTTGCGCCGCAGCGTCAGCCCCGGCACGGTGAAGGCGCTCCAGGTGCCGGGGCCGGCCGGGTCTGCCTGGAAGCGCTGGACGGGGTTCGGGTTCGCGACACTCGGAGTGTTCTCCGAACCAGTATTGCCTGAGACGGCATGGATGAGTTGGATGGGTTCGGCCGTGTTGATGCCACCAGCCGCGGTGATGCCAAACTGGGCCACCGCCGTCGGCAGCGACGCCACGTTCCGCCAGGTATCGGTTGCGGGATTGTATTCCTGCACAAGATTCGACGGAGCAGTCGTTCCGGCCCCGCTCGTGTAGCCGCCGACCGCGTAAATGCGGAAGCCCTGGCTGGTCCGCACGGCTGCGGCTCCGAGCGAATGCCGCGGCGTGAAGCCGAGCGAACTGCGCGACCGTAGCACATTCGTCCGCGGATTGAACTCCAGGATCGCGACCGTCCCACTGAGGACGTCGCCCTGGCCAGCGCGGGTCCGGCCGCCGATGATGAAGACGCGCCCATCGTCCAGGGTGGCGATGGCGAAGTCCCGCCGCGGCGCGGTCAACGTCGGCAACGCTGCCCCATTCAAGAGGTCGTTCGTCTTGCTTACCGCGCCCGTGAACTGCTGGAATTGCTCGATGAGCCCGGAGTCGGTGGGTACCGCGCCGCTGGTGCCGGCGATCGCCAGGAACAGGCGGTCGTCGTCGATCAGCCCGCGGCCGCCGAAGACGCCGCGCGTGTTCAGCTCGAAGTCGTGATTCTCGTCGCGGACGGCGCTCCAGTTGAGAACCCGCTGATCGTTGGGGTTGTCGCGGTTGAACATGCCGTCCAGGGGGATCGTCTGCCGCGGCCCGGCGTCGAACATCCAGGTAATACCGTCCGCGCGGCCGTTGGGATGGCAGACGATGCAGCCGCCCCACGACTCGCTCGACATCCGCCCCTGCGGCCCGCGGCCGGTGAAGAACAGCTCGGCCCCGAGCAAGGCGGTGGCGTCGGTCGTCCCCGGGGTGGGCAGGGCCGAGGCGCGGTCCGTGCTGATGATCGAGGGCGACGTGGGGTTGCTGATGTCGATCTCCGTGATCGAGCGGCTCACGAAGCTGAAGACGTAGGCTCTGGTGCCGGTGCTGTTGATGACGATCCCACGGCGGGCCTTGCCAGCGATCTGCGTCGCCGTGACCCCCTGGAGATCGACGCGGACGAGCGTGCTCGGTCCGGCAACCAGGGGGTTGTTGACGGTGGGAATGCCGTTGGCGTCGATGATCACGCGGACGACGAGGTCGGAGTTC
>DASPXY010001539.1:0-4121 GCA_035637055.1 Gemmataceae bacterium
GCTTCCGAACGGCGGGCAGCCCACCAGCCAGCTGCCGCCACCGCAGCGGGTGCCGGGGAATGCTCAAGCGTCCCCGCCGCTGGTGCCGGTGCCGGTCCCGACCTCGGGGCAGCCGATGCAGCAGGTGAGCCTGTTCCCGCAGCAGCAATATGCGGGGAGTGCTCCCGCGCCAGGGGCGCCAGCGTTCACGCCTCCGCCGCCAGCTCCATCGACGTTCCAGGGCGGTTATGTCCCGGTGAACGTGATGATGCCGCCGGCGCGGCCGCAGTAACGCCCAGATAGTCGTGGGGCTCGAACCCCTCCCCCCAACCCCCTCCCCCAAAGGAGAGGGGGAGAAGAACACAGGCTCCTGTTTGCTCCCCCTCTCCGTTTCGGGGAGGGGGTTGGGGGGAGGGGTTTCCCGCGACGAGGCCACAATTCCGATCTCCAAAGGAAGGATTTCGCCATGATGGCACGGATGTCCGCCAAGGTCGGCGGTGGGGCGCTGCGGTTGACAGCCCTGTGCGGCGCTGCTCTCGCCGTGATGATGTCCGCCGGGTGCGGCAGCCTGCTGACACTCTGCCACAACGCCAAGCCGCCGACCGGCGTCGTCTGCTCGATCGCTCCGACCTTCGAGAACAGCGTGATTCAGGTCAGCGACTCGGCCAACGAGGGCGCCCCGCTGCGCGGCCTGAAGGGCCGGCTCTATCTGTTCGGGAACGAGGCCGCGACGCCGATCACCTGCGAGGGCGATTTGTGGGTCGATCTGTACGACGACCGACCCACACTCACCGGCGGGCCACCGAAGCGGCTCGAACGCTGGCAATTCCCCAAAGAAGTCATGGATCGGCTGCTGCGCAAGGATCTCATCGGGTGGGGGTACACGATCTTCCTGCCGTGGGTGAATACCTATCGTCCGGACATCACGCTGGTTCACTTCCACGTCGGCTTCCAACCGCATAACGCCAGGGCCGCGGTATACGACATCACCCAGCCCATGACGATCACTCACGGCGAACGGCCGCCGCTCCTCACGTCATTCCGCCAGGAAATGTCCGGGAAATGACGTCGGTCGGAGGAGCCTGGGGAAAAGCGGCTTTACCTGACATTTTCTTGCAGCATTTCCTCCCCGTGATGGTATGTTGTGTGGCGACCTGATGTTTCGCGCGGCGGCGGGGCTTACGGTAGGCTCCCGGCCGCGGAACGCTGACGAAGGGGGACCACACATGGCGGACTGGCGTAAGGTGGCGCTGACGGCGATCCTGGCGGACGGCAAGATTGACGACGACGAGGTCAAGGTGCTCCGCAAAGAGTTGTACGCCGACGGCAAAATCGACAAAGAAGAGGTGGAATTTCTCATTGAGCTGCGGAACGCCGCCCAGAAAAAAGCCAAGGGTGCGGAGATCAACGCGAAGTTCGAGACATTCTTCTTCAAGGCGATCCAGGACAACGTGCTGGGGGATCTCAGCATCGACGCCGAGGAGGCCAACTGGCTGCGGAAGATGCTCTACGCGGACAAGAAGATCGACGACAACGAGAAGAAGTTCCTGGCGAAGCTGAAGAAGACGGCGACGAGCACCAGCCCCGAGTTCGACAAGCTCTACGAAGAGTGCATGAAGAAGAAGTAGCCGCGCCCGACGGGTCGGGACCAAACACATATCGCAACTCGGCGAGCGGGGGGCGTAAGCCCCCTGATGCTACGTAGCATCAGGGGGCTTACGCCCCCCGCTCGCCAGGGTCGAATCATTCGGCGAAGAGCGCCTCGACGTAGGCGTCGGGGTCGAACGGCTCCAGATCCTCCAGTTTCTCGCCGACGCCAACAAACTTCACCGGCAGATCGAGCTTGCGCTTGATGCCGAAGATGGCGCCGCCCTTGGCGGTGCCGTCGAGTTTGGCCAACACGATGCCGGTACACTGGATCGTCTTCTTGAACATCTCCGCCTGCGCAATCGCGTTCTGCCCGCTGGTGGCGTCGAGGACGAGCAGCACCTCGTGCGGCGCTCCCTCGATCCGGCCCTTGACGATGCGATGAATCTTCTCCAGCTCGCGCATCAGGTGAGCCTGCGTGTGCAGCCGGCCCGCCGTATCGACGATCAGCACGTCAAAGTTGCGTGCCTTCGCCTTCTCGCAGGCGTCGTGGGCCACGCTCGCCGGGTCGCTGCCCTGCGCGTTCTTAACGATGTCGCAGCCGAGCCGTTGGCTCCAGATCGTCAGTTGTTCGACCGCGGCGGCCCGGAAGGTGTCGCACGCCGCGACCATCACCTTCTTGCCGTCCTGCTGGCAGAGATGAGCGAGTTTGGCGATCGAGGTTGTCTTGCCCGAACCGTTGACGCCGGCGACCATCACAACCGTCGGCCCGGAGGGGGCGTAGCGAAGGCCCGCGTCGGGGTTCGCCAGCAGCGCCTTGAGCTGGTCCTTGACGAACACCTCGACATCGCCGGTGATTTCCTTGTCCTGGAACGCCTGGCGGACGCGCTCGACGATCTCGGTGGTCGCGACGGTGCCGACGTCGGCGAGGTAGAGGCGTTCTTCGAGCTTATCGAGGAACGGCTTATCGACGCGCCCCTTGAGACGGAACAGTTGCGCCACGCCGCTGAAGAGACTGCGTGTCTTGGCCAGGCCCTGCTTGATCTTGTTGAAGATGGCTCGAAAAACCATCGTAATCCTCTCAAAAAGCGAGTCGGCGGATCGTTTCCAACTCCTGCGCGGTGACGCCACAGGCGCCGATCGCCCGCCGGACGATGCCGGGGCCGTGGCAATCGCTGCCGCCGGTGACCGCCAACCCCAACTCCGCAGCCAACGCCCGCAAGCGGCGCTGCTTGCTGCCCTGACAAGTGGGATAGTCCACCTCGACCGCCTGCAGGCCCAGGTCGCGCAGCGCGGCCAGGCGCCGCGGTGTTTCCTCATCATAAGATGGATGCGCCCACGCTGCAACGCCACCCGCCCCGCGCACCAGCGCGATCGCCTCGCCGGCAGGCAGTCCGACCGAGGGAATGGTCACGCCTCCGGCATCGCCAAGGTAAGACGCGAACGCCGCTCGCACCGACGACACCTTCCCCGACCGCACGAGCAATTCTGCCAGCGTACGCCGTCCCGGCACGCCAACCTCCAAAGCAGCGCGCACCTCTTCTTCCTGAAGGGACATGCCGCGCGCCCGCAATCGCTCGACCATCTCGCGGAATCGCCCCGCACGCTGCCGCCGTAGCCGCGCGAGGCCCGAGAGCAGGGCCAGATTGTCGGACCTGAAGAAGTAGCCCAGCAGGTGCAGCCCGCGGCCGTCGAACACGGCGGTGATCTCGACGCCTGAGACGATCTCCAGGGGGCCGCGTGTCGCCGCCTGCGCCGGGGCGATGCCGGCGATGGTGTCGTGATCCGTGATCGCCACCGCCGCCAAACCGCTGCGCCGGGCCAGATCGACGACCTCGGCGGGCGTGTAGGCGCCGTCGCTGCAGGTCGTGTGGATGTGCAGGTCGGCACGGCTCGTGCGCGTCACCCGCGCGAGGGTACTGCACAAGGCGGTAAACGGCTGGTGCTGGGGCATAATCACGCGGGTGTGGGTAGGTCGCGGCGGAGGCGGTCGAGGACCCCGTTGACGAACGCGGCGGAGTCCGCCGAGCCGTAGCGGCGGGCCAGTTCGATCGCCTCGTCGAAGGCGACGGCAGCGGGCGTTTCCGGGGTGGCGAGGAGTTCCAGGGCGCCGAGGCGGAGGACGTTGCGATCGACGGTGGCCATGCGCGGCAAGCGCCAGTTTTCGGCCGCTTCGGTCAGGCGACGGTCGATCTCGGCGAGATTGGCGACGACGCCGTCGTAGAGGCTGAGACAGAAGGTTTCGAGGGTGCGGTCGCGGAGACGATCACGGGCGAAGCGTTCGATGGAAGCGCGGTCCACGGTGGGGTTGTGGTCGCGCTGAAACAGAAGTTGGAGGGCGACTTCGCGAGCGCGGGAGCGTCTGGTCATGGCGAGCATCCTGAGCCGAAGTCTCTGCGGTTCATCGTAGCCGAACGTGGGGCAGGCTTCCAGCCTGCCTTGCCCTGGCAGGCTGGAAGCCTGCCCCACGTTCGGCTACCGCACGATCAGCCACACGAGCCAAACAACCAACTCCACCAGGAGCAGCACCCCGGCGCCAGCCGCGGCGAACAGCA
>DASPXY010001540.1:0-2958 GCA_035637055.1 Gemmataceae bacterium
CTCGCCGACGCTGTTCGCGATGATGGTGCTGATGGCGCTGGTGACGACGATGGCCACCACGCCGATCTTACATTTCCTGATCGCGCGGCGCGAACCCGGTCGCGCATCCGCGGACGAACAGGCTCGCTCTCAGGCTGCTGCACTTTCCTAGCTCACGGCCTTGAGGATCCGGGTCACCCAGTCCTGATCGTTCGGCGAGATCACCAGCACGCGGAACTGGAAGCGCTCGCCCTCGATCGCCACCCCCTCCGAATCGTCGATGTGCAGGTCGATGCCGAACGCGGGCGGATACTTCGATGGCGGATAAAAAGGATACTGAGAGCGCTTGATAACGCGATCGTGAATGTCCTGATTGACGACGCCTTCGAGGGGGACGCCGAACGAGCGGAACCAGCGGCGCAGGTAGCGCGGACCGCGATACGAGGTGGTGTAGATCCAGAGGGTATGCCGGCGGGCGTGCAGCTCGCGTATGAGCTGACGTGTGCCGTGGCGCAGTCGTTCGGGATACCAGTAGCGGCGCCACCAGGGGACGTGCTGCTCGGTCGGCACCTCGGGGCCGCAGATGAGCGTATCGTCAACGTCGAAAGAGATGCGCATGGTGACCTCCTTGTTGAT
Source organism: Gemmataceae bacterium (assembly GCA_035637055.1). Lineage (GTDB taxonomy): Bacteria > Planctomycetota > Planctomycetia > Gemmatales > Gemmataceae > DASPXY01. Next base: position 616 of record DASPXY010001540.1, read on the forward strand.
ACGCTTGGGGCCGGCTCCCTCACGGCCCCGTTGCGTTAGTGGCTGGGCGGTTTTGCTTCCGCCTGACGCAGCAAGCCCTGGAAATCCTCACGCGCGTGGAGCGCGGCGAACCTGGGGCCTTTCAACTCCTCAATGTCCGTGGCGCCGAGCCGCAGCGCGCTGCGCAGAGCATGCACCGCCTGGTCGGCGTACTCCTTCGCAAGGGCGGTTCGCGCCGCCACGTCCAGGGCGTCGTCGCGCTCCGCGAGGATCGCACAGCGCGACAGCATGGTGGCGACGAAGTGGTGCGCCTGCCACTGCTCGGGAAACTTCTGAGGCGTCGGCGGCTTCGTCTTCGCGTTGTCACCTCAGCGCCTGGCCGCCAACGCTTGCTCCAGGGCAACTGTCACGTCCCACAACTTGATGATTCGATCCTCGCTGGCGGAGGCGAGGGTCTTCCCATCCGGGCTGAACGCCACCAACCACACCTCCCCGGTGTGTCCCCCTAGGTCGGCGCGTTCCGGACCACCGCCCACATCCCACAACTTGACCGTCCTGTCCCGGCTGGCGGAGGCGAGGGTCTTGCCATCGGGGCTGAACGCCACGGACCACAGAGCATCGGCGTGGCCCTGGAGGGGTACGTATCCGTTCTGCCGAAGACAACACCCCTCGTACCAACTCCAGGCGAAGTCGCGCAACTCGATCGGGCAAGCGTAGTAATTGTGGAGCAGTTCATAACCCGCGTTCGGATCCCGTTCGCACACTGCCGCCACCCGCACCAACTGGGCCGTAAACAGGTTGGTCTGCGCGCGTGCCAGCCGTTCCCGCGTTCGCGCTTGCTCCTCCTTGAGTTCCGCCAACCGTGCGAGGGCGGTCCTGGCTTCCTGGTCGGCCTGCCCTTTTTCCTTCCTGGCCGTCTGCGCTTCCTCGTTGGCTCGCCGGGCCACAGCATCCGCCCGGCTTGCCGCCAAATCCGCTCGGGACGCTTCCCCCAACGCCCAGCCTACCAGGACACAAGCCACCGCTGCTCCCGCCACCAGCAGCACCGCCACCAGGCCCAACGACGAGGCCACGGCCGGGTGGCGCCTGCACCAACGCCAGCCTCGCGCCAACCGCCCACCGGCCGCGCTCGGATCGCGCGGCACCTTCGATTGCAACTGTGCCGGCGGCACCGTCACGGCCTGCCCGTCCTGAGCGCGACCGAGTGGCGGCGGTATGTGCCTGCGCGGCAAGGCTACCTGTTCGCCGCGGAGGCGGATGGCCGTGTCCGTCACGGTGTCGGGGACGGCCTGGATTTGGCCGCAGTGTGGGCAGCATGTGTTTTTCCCTGCGGCAGTGTCCAGGACTTTGGAGTGGCGACCGCAAGCGTTACAGACGAAGACGGTCATGGGCAGAGGCTCCTCGTTGGGGCAGGGGCCAGCGCGAACGCAGTCCGGTCGGCGCCTCCTTCCCCAACTTCGTGCCTGCCTCGTCGGATTGGGATCGAGTGACGACCAGTGCTGAGAGCGGGATTAGGTGCGAGTATGCGAGACGGCACGAGCCGTGTCAAGGGGCTTCAACGACCGCGGGCGATAACCAGCGTCGGGACCGGGGATATTGGGGCCGTTCATTCGTTCGAGTCGCCTCGTGGCGGAAACGACAATGAACGGCCCCAATATCCGTGGCATGTGGCGGCAAGTTTCCCAACTTGCCGCCACAACACGTTACAGAGTGCGAACCTGCAAGCGGGAAAAACCGACCAATTGCGCTCCCCCAATCGTCATTCCTTCGGCCCGCCGGCATGGTTGTCGCGGGCCGCCTTGTCGAGATGGACGTGCGGCCGCCCGCCGCCGCGCAGCTCGATCACCTGGTCGGCGCGAGCCTGCGTCAGGAAGGCGGTCAGATCGACGCCCAGCTCGCGCAGGGCGCCGAGGTGATCGCGCTGCCGGGTGTCGATCGCGCGGCCGATCGCCAGTTGCTGCTCCGCCTCCAACCGTCGCGCCTCGCGCGCCTGCGACTGCTCCGCCTCCCGTCGCCGTGCGTCCTCTTCCTGCCGTTTCCGCGCCAGGCCGATGTCGTGCTCGACCTCGGCCACCTGCTCGGTGCGGCGCTTGCTGGCGCGGGCCAGCTGACATTCGAGCTTGTAGTTCTCCAGATCCTGCGCCTGCTGCTCGGTGGCTCGATCAAGTTGGAGGCGTGTGCGCGCCTCGATGGCCTGGTTGTGCATCAACTGCAGCGACTCCACCGCCACGTAGCCGCGATAGACGACTTTGTTGATCCGATAACCGCACTGCGCGGCGCGGCCCATGAGCTGGCGATAGGTCTCCATGTCGTTGAGTTGGCCGGTGTTGCGCTTGAACTGCTCGAAGTCGTGGCGGGCGGTGA
>DASPXY010001541.1:0-13561 GCA_035637055.1 Gemmataceae bacterium
TTCTTCTCCCCCTCTCCGCTTCGGGGAGGGGGTTGGGGGGAGGGGTCTTGTCCGCTCACCCGAACGCAGACAAGCCAGCAGCGCCAGCGAGGGACAATCCCTCGCTGGCGCTTCGGGTTGGTGGGCTCTCGGCCTTCGGTCCTACCTCTGCACAAACGTCATGGGCGCCTGCCGGGCCAGGGCGAAGGATTGCGGCTCCATGCGGCTGCACAGGGTCACGCTGTAGACCACGACGATCCCGACCGCCAGACACGCGAAGCTCGCTACTCGCCGCGCCGCACTCGGACGCCGAGCGGCAATGATTCCGACCAACGTGCTCACGAACACCACCATCAGCACCTTGAACACCGCCAGGCCGGCAAAGCCGAAACGGGTCAGCACGCTGCCGGCGAGCCAGTTCGCCTCATAGAACTGGCCGTTGCTCTGGCCGAGAAGGTAACACGTCAGCGCCAGGTCGGCGGCGCTCAGGAGCACGAACAGGGTTATCAGCAGCCGGGGCAGGCGTCGCGGTGTCATGATCTCGAACCTCTTGGGGCAATGCGGCTCGCTGCCGCTTATGTTGATCCGGCCGGAACCGAGCAGGGCTCCTTCGCGACCGGGTGAATTTCGTGGATGACTGTCCTATCTGGTTATGCGGAATCCGCCGCTAACTCGGACAGTCGCAAGTGCGATGGCGAAAAGCAAAGCCGTCGAGCCTGGGGAAGATGGGCGGCGAAAAGCGCGAACCTGCTTGCGACGCCTCTGCCGGCGGGATATCGTAAGCCCCGTTGTGAGAAGTCGCCTGTCCTCTCCACAGCGAACAGACCTCTTCTCTATCTCGTTTACACCTGCGCAAGTTGGAGTCCCGGCTTCAGCCGGCTGAAGCCGGGACTCCAACCCGCGCGTCGAGGGACGGGACCATCATGAAACGCTCACTCGTCTTGCTGCTGACGATAGCCTGTTGCGTTCCCTCCGCCCGCGCCGGTGGGGAGAAACCGGAACCTCCCGTTCACAAGGAACTGCGCCACCTGAAGGGGCAGGTGGTCGAGGCTGTCAAGAAGAACGACCTCGATGCCCTGATGAAATTGCTCGACGACGAAGTTGTGGTCACCTTCATGAATGGCGAGACCGTCCGCAAGCCGGCCGGGGTGCGAGCCTTCTTCGACAAGATGATGAAAGGAGACAAGGCCATCGTCGCCAGCTATTCGCCTGACCCGACGGTGGACCAGCTGGCTGAGATCTACGGCGACACCGCGGTGGCCACTGGCAGCTCGAAGGACAGTTACAAACTGACCGACGGCCGCGACTTCGCGATCAACGTGCGCTGGACAGCGATCACGGTCAAGAAAGACGGGCAGTGGAGAATCGCGGCCTTTCACGCCTCGGCGAACGTGTTCGATAATCCGATCCTCGATATCGCCATTCGCCGTGTCGTGTGGTGGGCCGGCGGCATCGCCCTCGGCGTGGGACTGCTGCTGGGCGTCGTCGGCACTATGCTGTTGCGCCGTCCGAAGTCCGCCCCGCCCGCCCTGGAGGGCAAGGCATGAGGCGGCGCCCCGAGGAGCCCGAGGCGGACCTGCTCCGGCGAGCAGCGGCCGCGCCGGACTTCCCCGCCGGCGCCGGCCTCGATGCGGAATCATTGGCCCAGGTCGCGAAGCGCCACGGGCTGGATTTCGCCACGGCCCTGCTCTACCAGCGCTTGCGTGCCTCGCCGCGTCACGGGCCGTTGATTGCGCGCCTGGAAACACCCCCAACTCCGGGCCAGATCCTGAACGCGCACGTCCTGATCGTGCCCGGAGCGTTCTATCGCGAGAAGCCCGAGACCGGCGCCGACGGTCGTTTCGTGCGTGAGGCCGCGGCCCAACTCGGGTGTGCGACCGAAATGGTTCCGCTCCAGAGTTTCGGCAGCCTGGAGGACAACGCCGCTCTCCTGGCCGCGCGGCTTGCGTGCGCGGACGAAGAGCCGCTCATCCTTGTATCGCTCAGCAAGGGCGCCGCCGAGGTGCGGCAACTTCTGGCCCGGCCCGATGCAGCGGAATTGTTCCGCCCGGTTGTCGCCTGGGTCGATCTCTCGGGTTTATTCCTTGGGACGCCTTTGGTAGGCTGGCTGAGGGCTCACCGGCTGCGCCTGTTGCTGCTCCGCTTGCTGTTCTGGCTCAAGGGCTACTCTTACGCGAGGCTCCGGGCGCTGGATCGAGATGCCTGCCCGCCGTGGCCGGAAGCGCTCGCCGCGGTGCCGCATGTGAAGGTCGTGCATGTCGTCGGCTTGCCTCTGCGCCGGCACCTGACGACCGCCCTGGCGCGACGCGGCCACCGTCGTCTGGCGCCGCAGGGACCGAGCGACGGCACGATCCTCCTGGGCGACGTGTGGCACTTGCCCGGTTTGGTGTTCCCGGTCTGGGGGGCCGACCACTACCTCTGCCCCCAGGGTCGGGACATGCGGTCGCTGGTCGTCCGTGTCCTGCAGTATCTTGCCGAGGAACTCGCCCCTGCGAACGTGGTGGATGGTGGGCGGTGGATGGTGGATGGTGAAGGGAAGCAAGCTCCCTCTGGACCATCCACCATCCACCGCCCACCATCCACCACGAAGGAGGCCCGATGAAGATCCAGTTGCTCCTGCCCGCGGGCGAGATTCATCGCAATCAGACCGGCATCTTCAAGACGGCGTTGCGCTACGCACCCCTCACCCTCAGCACCCTCGCCGCCCTGATCCCCGACGATTTCGGGGCCGAGGTAACCCTGCAGGACGAGGGCGTGCAACCGCTCAACCTCGACTTCGAGGCCGACCTCGTCGCCCTGAGTTGCATCACCGGGACGGCACTGCGTACTTACGACATCGCAGACCGTCTAAGGGCGAAGGGGCACACCGTCATCATGGGCGGCGTTCACCCGACGCTGCTGCCGGACGAGGCCCAGCAGCACGCCGACTGCGTCGTCGTCGGCTACGCGGAGGAGTCCTGGCCGCGCGCGCTGCGCGACTTCAAGGCGGGCCGCTTGCAGCGACGCTATCACACGCCGACCGGCCGTACGCTGCATGTGCCGATCGCCCGCCGCGACCTGCTCCGTAAGGAGCGCTACGCGACCGTCAACAGTATCGAGGCGACGCGCGGCTGTCCACACAAGTGCGACTTCTGCGCCGTGCCCGCCGCGTGGGCCAACACCTACGCTCACCGGCCCGTCGAGGACGTCATCGCCGAGTTGCGCACCTTCGAGGGTCGCCGTGCCCTGTTCATCGACCTCAGCCCAGTCGAGGACATCCACTATGCGAAGGCGCTGTACACCGCGATGATCCCGCTGCGCTTCAAGTGGGTCGGCCTGGCGACAACACGGATCGCCGAAGACGACGAACTGCTGCGCCTCGCCGCAAAGAGTGGCTGCAAGGGCCTTTTGATTGGTTTCGAGTCGGTCAGCCAGGACACGCTCAACGAGACGCACAAGGGTTTCCACTCCGCGAAGCGCTACGCCGACGTGGTCAAGCGGCTGCACGACCACGGCATCGGCATTCAGGGGTGCTTCGTCTTCGGTTTCGACAACGACGATGTGAGCGTGTTCGAGCGGACGGTGGAGTTTGTGGACCGGACCAAGATCGACCTGCCGCGCTACGCCGTCGTGACGCCGTTTCCGGGCACAGGACTATTCCGGCGACTGGAGGCTGAGGGTCGGCTACTGCACAAGCGCTGGCCGCTGTACGATGTGGAGCACGTCGTCTTTCAGCCGCGGCGAATGACGCCGGAGCGGTTGCAAGAGGGGCTGGAATGGGCATGGCGACAGAGTTACTCGTGGCGTTCGATCCTGACGCGCCTGGGCGGCGCTCCGTGGTCGATCCTGCCCCTGTGGGTGTCTCTGAACTTCGGCTATCGCTATTATGCGAAACACCTGCCCGAGAAGACGTGGCCGCTGTATCGCGATGAGACGTTCATGGCGGAGACAGCGCGGACGGCATCTGCCGCTTGCGGCTTAGCGGGGCTGACGTCGAACCTGAAGAACAAGGGGGCGATTCCCGCCCTGGAACTGGTGGGTGCCGGGACGAGTTGCAAGGGGTAATGGCCTTTTCCGCTGGCAACGACGGCGGAGGGAGGGGTATAACGGGGTTGACGAGGAATGCCCCAGTCAGTTCGAGGTGCCCCGTGGAACAGACACCGTCTGCCGATCACCTTTCGGCTTCTGCTGCGCCTGACGGCATCCCACCCAAGAGGACGCGCGACACCCGGGGCGTTCCCACGGACCTGGCCCCGGGCGAGAGCCGGGAGTATCCCGACGTGCCCGGGTACGAAATCCTTGGCATCCTCGGCCACGGCGGCATGGGCGTCGTCTACCGAGCACGCCAGCTCAAGGCCAATCGCCTCGTGGCCCTGAAGATGATCCGCGCCGTCGAGCACGCCACCCCGCAGGAGCGCCTGCGCTTCCAGATCGAGACGGAAGCGGTGGCCCGCTTGCAGCATCCGCACATCGTTCAGCTGTACGAGGTCGGCGAGGTGCGCGGCCAGCCGTTCTTTTCGCTAGAGTTCTGCGACGGCGGCACCCTTACCGAGCAACTCAAGAAGCAGCGCCCAACGCCGCGGCAAGCGGCCGAACTGATCGAGACGCTGGCGCGGGCGATGCACTACGCTCATCTGCGTGGGGTGGTGCATCGCGACCTGAAACCGGGGAATGTGCTGCTGGCGGGGGCGGAGCGAGTGCCCAAGATCACCGATTTCGGCCTGGCCAAGCGCATCGACGCCGAGGCGCGCGACGTGAGCAAGTCGGGCGCCATCATGGGCACGGCGTCGTACATGGCGCCGGAGCAGGCGGCCGGCAAGGTCCACGACACGGGGCCGGGGGCTGACGTGTATGCCCTGGGAGCGCTGTTGTACGAGTGCCTGACGGGCCGGCCGCCCTTCGAGGGGCCGCAGCACGTCGTTCTGGTCAGCGTGCTGAACGACGAGCCAGTGCCGCCGTCGCGTCTGGGGGCGAAGGTGCCGCGCGACCTGGAGACGGTCTGCCTGAAGTGCCTGAGCAAGGAGCCGGCCCGGCGCTATGCCAGCGCCGAGGAACTGGCCAACGATCTGCGTCGTTTCCAGGCAGGCGAGCCGGTGCAGGCGCGGCCGGTCGGCCGCATCGACCGCGCGGTCAAGTGGGCCAGGCGACGGCCGGCGCTGGCGGCGCTGCTGGGCGTCACGCTGTTCGCCCTGGTGGCGCTCGCCGCGCTCACGGGTAGCCTGGCGGTTGCCCGGAGCGAAGCGGAGACGAAGGAACAGGAGGCGCGGCAGCAAGCCGAGAGGGCCAACAAGGCGCGCGACTTTCTGGTGAGTATCTTCCGCATCTCGGAGAAAGACACTCTGGGAGGCAACATCACCGCCCGGCATATCCTGGCGCAAGCAGAACAGCGCATCCCGGTGGAGTTCGCGGACCAACCGGAGCTGCGCGCGGAGCTGGTAAAGGCCATTCGCGAGGTGAAACGCGCCATTGGCCGGAGAACTCCTCAGGCGATGATTCTGGAGGTACGCGGGACGGTGCAGTTGCAGTCAGCCGCAGGGGTCCAGAAGGCGGTTCCCCAGACACTGCTTTATCTCGACGACCGCCTGACGCTGGCGGCCGACGCCGGTGTCCAACTCGTCTTCCTGTCGGATCTGCACAAGGAGCGGCTCCAACCGGGCCGCGAGGTGACCATTGACTTCAAAGGCTGCGAACCGGCGGATGCGGTCCTGGAGCGCGACAGCAATGTCCTGATGACGTTCGTGCGTCTGCCGAAGGGGGCATTCCATATGGGCGGTGGTGGCGGCAAGGCGGGGACGAAGACGGAGATTACGGAGGACTTCGAGATCGCCGTCCACACCGTGACGCAGGGGCAGTGGCAGGCGGTGATGGGCAACAACCCGAGCTATTTTTCGCGCAAGGGGCGCGGCAGAAACGAGATCCTGGACATCTCCGATGAGGAATTAAAGCTATTCCCGGTGGAGTGCGTGTCGTGGCACGACGTCCAGGAGTTCCTCAATAAGTTGAATGAACAGGAGCGCGGTCGTGGCTATCGGTACCGCTTGCCGACGGAGGCGGAATGGGAATATGCCTGTCGGGGAGGTGCTACTTCCGAGGAAGAATGTTCGTATCACTTCTACTTCGACAGGCCGACCAACGACCTGTCCTCGGAGGAGGCGAACTTCAACGGTGCTGCTCCGTTCGGTACGGGGCTGAAGGGGAAGTACCTCGCACGCTCCACGCGGGTGGGCGCCTACCCCTCGAACAAGATGGGGCTTTGCGACATGCACGGCAACGTGTGTCAATGGTGCGCCGACCTGTCCCTGCTCTTTCCGAACGGCTCGGAGCGGGCGTACCGGGGCGGCAGCTGCATGGGCGCCGGCTACTACTGCCGGGCGGCGAACCGTTTCGGGGGCGCGCCGACGGACCGGTTCAACAACCACGGCTTCCGACTTGCCCGAATTCCCGTCCGGTAGCCAGGCGGGCAAGCATGAGCGAACGCCTGCGGAGCCCGCTGTGCCGGGGATAGACGGGCTAATCGTGCGTTTCGGCCCGCGTTATGTGGCGGGCGTGTGGCTGCGGTAAGATAGGGATGATCCGTGTTCGCTCTGCCTTGGAGGTTGTCATGGCGCTACTGGACCACTTTCATCCCCCGATCAGCCAGGACTGGCCCTGGGAGAGCTTCCACAGCGACTGGGCGAGTTCCATCGCCCGGGGGCTCAATCGGAGTGTGTTGCCCAAGCATTTCCTCGCCCTCCCGCGCGTCTACTTCGGCGGCCGGATCGAGATCGATGTGGCAACCATCGAGCGGGCTGGCACAGCGCACGCCGTGGAGGAAAGCGGCGTGGCCACCGCCGTCTGGGCGCCGCCCCGTCCCCTTGTCGATACGGCAGTGGAGTTTGCCGATCTGCCGGTGTTCGAGATCGAGGTCTTCGAGCAAGAAACCGGCCGCCGCTTGGTAGCCGCGGTGGAACTGGTTAGCCCCGCCAACAAGGACCGCGCCGAGCACCGCGAAGCATTTGTCATCAAGTGCGCCGGCTACCTGCAGCAGGGCGTGTCGGTCGTGGTCGTGGACACGGTCACTGCCCGCTCTGCGAACCTGCACCGTCAACTCCTGGAGTTGCTCAATATCTCCACAGAAGCCAACGGCCGCGAACTCCCCGACCTGTACGCCGTCGCCTACCGGACCTTCACTGTGAAGAAGAAGGGGAGGGTGCAAGTGTGGGAGGAGCCTCTCGCGCTCGGCAAGCCACTGCCCACACTGCCGCTTTGGATCAGTCCTGAACTGGCGCTACCCCTGGACCTGGACGCGAGCTACCGCGAGACCTGTGAGGCCTTGCGGATCCAGTCCTGACCGCGTTCGAGGTGGTCTCGCAACCTTGGCGAAGAGTGTTACAGGCGGGTTGAGGCGGGAGGAGGCGATGCGTGTCACCCTGATCTATCCATCGGTCGGCCGCAAGGAGAACCTACCCTACGTCCGCGCCTGGCAGATGCAGCCGCTGTCGATTGCCCTCCTCGCCAGCCTGATGCCGCCGGACGTCGAGGTGCGCTTCTACGACGATCGCATGGAGCCGATCCCCTTCGACGAGCCGACCGACCTGGTCGCCCTGAGCGTCGAGACTTTCACTGCTCTGCGCGCCTACAAGATTGCCCGTCAGTTCCGGGCGCGCGGGGTGCCGGTGCTTCTGGGTGGCTACCACGTCACGCTGTTGCCCGAGGAAGCCGAGCAGGAGGCCGACGCCATCGTGATCGGCGACGCCGAGCCGGTCTGGGGTCGCGTGCTGGACGACGCCCGGTCAGGACGCCTCCAGGGCCGCTACGACGGCCGTGGGCGAAGGATGTTGTCCAACCTCCGGCCGCGACGCGAAATCTTCGCCGGCAAGAACTACCAGAACATCACGCTGGTCGAGTTCGCGCGCGGCTGCAACTTCAAGTGCGACTTCTGCTCGATCACCGCCTTCCACGACGCCAACCAGAACCATCGCCCGGGCCGCGACGTTGCCGAGGAGATGGAACGCACCGGCAGCAAACGTTTCTTCATCGTCGATGACAACATCGTCAGCCAACCCGCCAAGGTCCGCGACCTGTGCCGCGAGCTGATCCCGCTGAAAATCCACTGGGTCGGGCAGGCGAGCATCCACATCGCGCAGGACGACGAGCTGCTCGACCTGATGGTGCGGAGCGGTTGCAAGGGGGTGCTGATCGGCATGGAGTCGCTCGATCCGGCGAACCTGCGCGACATGGGCAAGGGCTGGAACCTCGCCGGCGGCGGCTACACGGAGAGCCTGGCACGCTTCCGCAAGCACGGCCTGGCGGTGTACGGGACGTTCGTCTTCGGCTACGACAACGACGACCCCGGCGTGCTGCGGCGCAGCGTCGAGTTCGCCCGCGAGCACAAGCTGTTCCTGGCGGCGTTCAATCACCTGATCCCGTTCCCCGGCACGCCGCTATATCGCCGCCTGGAGAGCGAGGGGAGATTGCTACGGCGGCGCTGGTGGCTCGACCCCGAGAGCCGCGTCGGCGACGTCAATTTCCGTCCGAAACGGATGTCGCCGCGCGAACTGGAGGCGTGCTGCCTGGAAGCGCGGCGACAATTCTACAGCTGGGGCTCGATCTGGCGGCGACTATGGGACGGCCGGGCCAACGCGCGGAGCCTGGCGATGCTCGGCGTCTATCTGGGCTTGAACCTCAGTGCTCACTTCGATATTGATCTGCGGCAGGGCTTGCGTCTCGGCGCTGGCCTGGACGAGTGGCAGCCTAAATACCTGCCGACAGAAGGAAAAACGAACGAGCGGCGGGGTTTATCCCCGCCGTCTGTGGCTGGGACGGCGGGGATAAACCCCGCCGCTCGTTGAGGAGTGAGAGCCCTACCGTTCGCAGTCCCCTCGCGCACAGCTACCACCGGCGTTGACCATCGGCAGGGAAAGGCGGATCTGCTCCCACGGGCTGCCGCCGCTCCCGACATGCTCCGCCGCGTCAACGCGCGTTTGATCGAAAATCCCCTTCGTCAGAACGTACCAGCAAAAGTAACAATGGTTCGATGTCGCCCCCGGCAGCGCCTCGGGGTCGCGCGCCAGAATCTCCTCGCGAATCGCGGTCAGCCCCTCGCGGAACACCTTGCCGACGTACGGATGCCGCCGCGCGCGCCGCACGATCTGCGCCACGGTATCCTTGTGGATATTGCCGATCGTCAACTGGTCAAGATCGGACGCGAAGCCGCAGCACGGCTTGACCTCGCCGCGCGGGTTGACGATCAGCGCCTGACCGGGGCCTTCGCAGTAGTCCTCCTCGAACCAGGCGCCGTCCCAGGCGCCCGTCAGCCGCTCCGCTCGCTCCACCGGCGCCAGATGGTTCCAGTTGAGCGTCATCGTCAGGTCGGCGGACACGAGCAGATAGCGGCCGAGCAGGTCCGACCACTCCACGACCGCGTCGAGTTGCCGGGCCAGAGCGCGGATCGGCTCCAGGCCCTGGTCGGGGCGGCGGCTGGCGTAGGACAGCGAGACGATGTTGTCGCGCTCGAAGACGCGCCGCGCCGTGCGGCAAAACTCGGCGAGCGCCTGCGTTTCGATGCCGTGAAATTTGTCCACGCTCAGGCCGAGTTTGCCGTCGAAACCCGTCGCGGCCAGGCCGCCCAGCACGGCCTCCAGGTGGGCGCCGTCGCGAAACCAGACGCCGTTCGTCACGATCTTGTCGAAGCGGAACCCGAGTTGGGCGGCGCGCCGGCACAGGGCTTGCACAAACTCCGCATACAGGAACGGTTCGCCCCCGGTGAAGCCGAGAATGCCTATTCCTTGGGCATGAGCGTCCTCCAAAAAGCGCAGCGCGATGCCGATGTCGAGGCGATCGGTCCACTCGATCGGCACGCAGCAATGCGGACATTGGAGGTTGCACTGGTAGGTGCCGGCGAAGGAGACGTAGTTGGGCCGGAACGTGCGCGTGCGCCGCTTCACCGGGCGGCCGGGGCCGCGCCTGCGGGCTGGCGAGCCGTGCGGTACTCCGCTGGGGGAGCCGCCCGAAACATCACCAGAGGATGAGAAAGGCATCAACGAGGCTCCACGAAGATCGGGGCGACGGGAACTATTATAGCCCCCGCTCACGGGTTCGCGTTGGAAGTGCTAACCCACAAGCGGGAAAGACCCTGGCGCTGAAAGCCTGTTAGCAACGCCTCCGTGGATCGTCTTCTTGGGTTACGAGAGAGGCGGCGCCGTGGTGATTGCGCTTGCCAACCCCCAGGCACTGTGCGACAATCACACCATCCTTTGACCTGGCCCTGCGGTTTGTCCGAAGCGCCGCCCGCGAGGGGGGTGGGGCCGCGATCTCCACAGCCCGACAAGCGGCTGTGGCCGAATTGAAGTGCAAGCAAGCGGGAGAAGCACGATCATGCTCAGGAAGCGTCGCTTGTGGACGGTGGCGTCGGTGACCGGAATCCTCTTCGCCATCACCCTCTTCCTTCCCCCCTCAACGGCGGTCGGCCAACTCGGGAAGAAAAAGAAGGGCCCGCTGATCGAACAACCACCGCCGCCGGTCGTGAACGAAACCAACCCCGCGACCCAGAACAGCGGCATCCGACCCAACGAGAACGACGACTACCAGCGCCTGATCGACGTCGCCCGCGACTACACGCTCGGCAGGGCGTGGCAGCCGGCTGTCCGTGCCCTGCAGAAAATCCTCGACGCCACGGAGGCCCCCAGCGCTCTCATTCGCCACACCGACCCCGTCACCGGCGAGGAGCGTGTTCGGCGCGCGAGCGTTCGCTTCGAGGCCAACAACCTCCTCGGCTCCATGCCCCAGGAGGGCCTCAACGCCTATGAACTGGAGTCCGGGGCCAAGGCCAGAACGCGGCTCGAGGAGGCCAAGCGCAAGGGTGATCGCGAGATGCTCGCCGACGTCGCCATGCGCTACATGCACACGAAGGCCGGCATCGAGGCGAACGAACTCCGAGCCACCGCCGCCCTCGACCGCGGGGAATTCCACGACGCCGCCCTCCGCTTCCGTCAGCTCATCGACCGCGCCGATGCCCGCACCAAAATCAGCGACCTGACGCTCTTCAAGACGGCCCTCGCCTATCGCCGCGCCGGCGATACCGCCAACGCCGACCAGATGTGGAAACTGCTCGAACCACGCCTCCGCGACGCCGGCGGCCTGCGCGTCGCGAATGAAACCTATCCCACCGCGCGCCTCCGCGCCATGCTGGAGAAGATCCCCGCCGCCCCGCCGCCCAACCCGCACGATTGGCCTTGGGTCGGCGGCAACCTCCAGCGCTCCGCCCAGGCCAAGGGCAGCCCGCCGCTGCTCGACGAAGTTCTGTGGATGCGCAAGACCGTTATGGACAAGAGCGACGAGGGCGGTGAGGTCGATCGCGGCCAGGAGGCGAAGATCTGGATCGACGAGGCGGTGCGCACCATTCGCAGCCGCGGCCTGCCGATCCTGCCCGGCTTCTTCCCCATCGCCGCCAACGGCCGCCTGATCTATCGCACCTACAACGGCATCTCCGCCGTCACCCTCCACCCGATTCTTGAGAACGGCAAGGTCGTCGCCAAGCCGGGCGAGATCGACTGGAAATCCACCGAGTTCTTCGGCGCCCTCGCCCCGCTGCTGTCCGACCCCAACCTGCGCCTCAGTGCTGATCCCTGGCTGCGCCAGGTTTACATGCAATCCGGCTTCATCAACCTCGTCTACGAGAACTCGGCAGTCGGCACCCTCTCGACCGACAACCGCCTGGTCTACACCGTGGACGACCTCGCCGTGCCGGCTCCGCCTGCGTATCGGGCCGCCCACGTCTGGAACTCACCCCAGGTCGCCGACAAGATCAAGCCGCTCGTCCTGGGCAACGTCCTGCAGGCGTTTGAACTGGAAAGCGGCAAGATCGCCTTCCAACTCGGCAAACTCGACGGCAACGACCCGTTCAGCGGCAGCCACTTCCTCGGCGCCCCGCTGCCGGTCAGCGGCCGCCTGTACATCCTTAATGAGAAGAACGACGGCCAGCTGCGCCTGTTCTGCATCGAGCCGCGCGCCGAGCGCCACCCCGGCGGCATTCGCTGGAACCCGGTCATCATCGAGCCGACCCAGAACCTGGGCACCGTCCTCGAACATCACCGCATCGACAAGGACATCGCCCGCCGCGCCAACACCGTCCACCTGGCCTACGGCGAGGGCATTCTCGTGTGCCCGACCAACGCCGGCGAAATCCTCGGCGTCGATTTGATGTCGCGCGCCCTGGCCTGGTCCTATCCGTACCGCCAGACGCCGCCGAACCCGCTGTCGATGCAGACCAACCCGCAGTTCCAGTTCCAGCCGCCCCAGCGCCCGACGGCCCTGACCTATGCCAACTGGAAGGTGTCGCCGCCAATCATCGCCGACGGCAAGGTGGTCTTCACGGCGCCCGATTCCGTCTCCGTCCACTGCATCAGCCTGCGCGACGGCACGCCCATCTGGAGCGTGCGACAGCAGGACAACGACCTGTTCCTCGGCGGTGTCGTTGACGGCAAGGTGCTCGTCGTCGGGAAGAATAGCTGCCGCGCTTACCCCCTCGCCTCGAAGGAGCCTACCCCGTCTCCCCTTTGGTCGGTGACGTGGAACAACGACATGCCGTCCGGCCAGGGCGTCGCCAGCAACAACATCTACTACCTGCCGCTCTCCAAGGGCGAGATCCTCGCCGTTGACGTCACGCGCGGCATCATCAAGGCCCACAACCGCGCCACCAACGCGAAGTCGCCCCCCGGCAACCTCGTCTTCTACGAAGGGGCCGTGCTGTCGCAGAACATCGATGAGGTCGTCGCCTACCCGCAGCTCACCGCCAAGGTCGAGCAGGCCGTCGCTGCCGTCAACGCCGACCCCAACAACCTCGACAAGCTCACCAGCCGCGGCGAACTGCTCCTCCGCGACGGTCAGGTGCAAAAGGCCGTGGACGACCTGCGGACGGTCTGGAAGAAGAACCCGCAAGGCCCACTCCAGGCCCGCGTACGTCAGGCGTACTACGACGCCTTGACCGATCTGCTAAGGATCGATTTCAAGGGCGTCCGCGAAAAATACCTCAGCGAGTACGAGGAACTGTGCAAGGTGCCGGAGAACGCCCAGGAGCAGGAGCAGCGTCAGGCTCGCTTCCTGCAGATTCTCGGCGAGGGGCTGGAGTCAGAGGGCAACCTCGTCGAGGCGTTCAGTGCCTATCGCAAGTTCGGGGCGCTGCCGCTGTTCCGCGAGCAGGGCATCCCCTCGACCGACGATCCCGCCCAGAAGATTCCCTCGACCGTGTGGCTGCGCGGCCGCGTCATGACCATGCTGGCCAAGGTTCCGCCCGAGCAGCGCGCGCCGCTGGAGAACAAGATCGGCGAGGAGTGGAAGGCCGTCGAGGCGAAGGGCGATCTCGAAGCGATCCGCAGTTTCGTCGGCATGTTCGACACACCGTTCCAGGTTGGCCGCGAAGCCCGGCTCCGGCTGGCCGATACCATCATCGAGAAGAAGAACGCCGCCTCCTACCTTGAGGCCGAGCTGAACCTGCTACAGTTGCGCGTCCCCGGCTTGAAGGAGGATCCGAAGGTGGGCGGCCGAGCCCTGGAGGCCCTCGCCCGGCTGGAGATCAGCAAGAGCAAGGCCGAGTCGATGCGGTTGGCGATGGCCTACTACAAGG
>DASPXY010001542.1:0-3870 GCA_035637055.1 Gemmataceae bacterium
CCAGCGGCGTCACCGCGGTCTACGCCTCCCCGGAGACCTTCGAGGGGGTCGTCAGCCGCTACTGCGACCAGTACAACCTCGCCATCGCGTATCAGGAACTGCTCACGGGCCAGCTGCCCTTTAACGGCACCACGGGCCGGCAACTGATGCTTCAGCACCTGATGGCCCCGCCGAATGTGCAACCGCTGCCGCCGGGCGACCAGGCAGCGGTAGTCCGCGCCCTGGCCAAGAAGCCCGACGACCGTCATCCCACCTGCATGGACTTTGTGCGAGCACTCCACCGCGGTGGGGGGTCGCGGAGCGCAGAGCGCGGCTCGTGGATGTCGGATCTTAGCCCGATCGGTGATCCGGGTGACGCGCTCCTCGCTCCGGCGTTCCCTCCAAACAATCCCAACGACACCCGCGGGCTCGCCACGCCCGCGACCCCGGTTCTGCGGCGTCCCTCCGGGGAGGTTGCTCCCACGGCCGACCTTGCCGGGACCGAGACCCCTCCCGCAGAGGCTCTCCCGAAGACCCCGCTGGTCCACACCCCTGTCCGGCCAAGGGCCCCTGGTTCGATGATCTTCGAGGGCGGGTTCCAACCCCTCAAACCCCCCACTGCTCCCCCGCCGCCGGAGCGACCCGAGACGACGGACAACGGCGTGTTGTTTCCGGCGCTGGTCGTCGGTCTCGGCGGCCTGGGACGGGAAGTGCTGCAGGAGTTCCGGAAATCGTTGAGCAAACGAGGCGGCCCGACAGAAACCTGGCCGCACATCCGCCTGCTGCACCTCGACACGGATCCGCAGGCGCTCGAACAGGCGGCGTCGGGGCAGCCGGGCACCGTGCTGTCGCCGGAGGAGATCCTCCTGACCCTTTTCCACCGCCCGTCACACTACCTGAAACGCCCGCGCGAGCGGCAGCAACTTGAGGAGTGGCTGCCGCTGACGCCGCTGGCGCGGGTGCCGCGCGATCAGATCACGGCCGGGGGCTGGCGCGCCCTCGGGCGGTTGGCGTTCGTCAGCTGTGCCGGAACGGTCACAGCGCGGCTGCGGGCCGAACTGGAAGCGTGTGTCGCCCCGGACGCTCTGGTCGAGGCGGTCCACCGCACCGGACTGGGGTTGCGGAGTACCTGGCCGCGCGTCTATGTGGTGACGAGCCTGACCGGCGGCACCGGCAGCGGCATGTTCCTCGATGTGGCGGCCGTGCTCCGGCGGACGCTCGGGCAACTCGGTTATCCGCGCGCCGAGGTGATCGGTATGTTCCTGGTGCCGGCCAGCGAGCGGAGCGCGGCGTCATCCCGGGCCGTGGCGAATGCGTTTGCCGCCTTGACGGAGCTGAATTATTTCGCCTCGGGCGGCGGTGGCCGGGGCGAGGGAGAGAAGGCCGCGCAGGGCCCGCCCTTCAGCCGCTGTGTGCTACTGCCGCTGCCCGCGAAGGCCGATGGCGCCGCGGCGCTGCAGGACGTGGCCGGACTGGCGGGCGACTTTCTGTGCCGGGAATTGACGACGCCCCTGGGGCGAGTTGCCGACATGGGCCGAGCCGACCTGCAGTTCCCGGCTGTGCCCATGCCCTGTCAGACGTTCGCGGCCTACTGGTTCAGCGTGCCGCGGCGTCCTCTGCTGCAGCGCGGAGCCCAGAGTATCTGCGACCGCCTGATGCGTGGCTGGCGGGTCAACGACCCGAAAGCCCTCGACACCTTGATCAAATCCTGGGTTACCGACCTGCTGACGCGCTCGGGACTGTCGCAGGAGTGCCTGGAGAGGCGGCTGCAGGAAGGCTGTGCCGCTGTGCTGGGCCAGACGCCGCAGGACTATTGCGCCGGCGTGGTGCAGCGTTGGGCGAAAGGCGGGGCCAACGATCTGAGCCGGGGGCGGGCAAACATTGACGAGGCCGTGGCCGAACTGGAGCGGCTGGTCGGCGTGCCGCAGCGCGAGGTTCCCTTCGATCTTTCGTCTCCGCTCATGCAGGCCCTCAAGCAGGTGAGCGGCCCGCTGGTCGTAGACGCCGAGAAGCATCTCGCCGAGGTAGCCCTGGGTGCCCTGGGGGAACCGCAATTCCGCCTGACCGGCTCGGAAGACGCTGTGCAGCGGGCGCTCTGGACCGCCCTGGGCGATGCGGCCAAGCTGCGCAAGCGCCTGAGCGAGCAAAAGCGCGAGGAGGCACTGCGCATTTACCAGGAGCTGCCGCCGCTCTTCGAGAGCCTCCAGCGGGGCAGCTTCTTGCGCTGGGGAGCGAAGGGGCGCGACGCTGCCGAGGTGGTAGAGTTGTTCCGGCAGTACCTGACGGCGCGCTGGGACAGCGCGCTGTCTGCGGAGATCAGCCGGCTCTGCCTGGAGGTGCAGCCCAACTTGCACAAGTATCAGCGCGAGGTGGCCTGCTGTCGGAGAAGGATCGGCCAGTTCCTGAAGAGCTTCGACGACTCGACCGCGGCGGAAGCGGCGATGGTGGACCTGGGGCTGGGCCGCTACCTGCTGCCGGCCGGCTGCCGGACGCTGGCCGAGGCGGTCGCCCGCCTGCTCGACAGCATGACGCCCGCGGAAGAGCGTGCGCTGCATGAGCGGGTGCAGGCCCTGATCCGTCAAACGCTGCAGGCGAACGTCCACGTCTGCACCGCCCCCGTTGGCGTGTTCAAGGAACTGAAGGAGAAGATCGACCGCGAGGTGGAGACGCTCGCGGAGATCTCGCTGGGCCGTGCCCATGCGGCAGCGCTGTACCTGGAGCAGCACGCCGAGGATCCGGCGGTGGATGCCGACCTGGCCACCGCCTTCGACGAGGCCCAGCCGGAGCTGGCCGGTTCGCGTCAGGCTCCGCATCAGGAGTTGCGTATCCTGGCAGTGCCGCCCGGTCCGGAAGGGGAGCGATTTCGGGCGCTGGTCCGTCACGCCTTACCGGGAACGCCGATGCTCACCGCCGCCAGCACCGATGACATCGTGTTTTACCGCGAGCACGCGCAGGTGGTCCTGACGGAGCTGCCCCAACTAGGCCCGGCCGCGCGTACGGTGTATCAACAGGTTCTGACCACGGAAGGCTTCGGCCCGCACAGCCGCAGCGATATCGTCTGGTTGCCCGCCAACGGAGTGAGCAACGAGGACATGCACCAGACACCCGATTCAGGCACGTCCGACTCGGTAGAGGTTTGGGACAGGTAACTCCCGCAGCGAGGCAGTCGGCCCTCGCTGGCGCGTCGGGCTCCCAGACGCGGAAGCTACCCCCGGATACAATCGACGCCATGCCGCAGGGTGGTACCTATCGAGCCGGTTCCCTGCGACAGACCGACGCGGCCCGGGATGGCTGCCGACCAGGGGAGGTGGCTGATGCGACAGGGGTTTCTTGCTCTGGTGGTCCTGGCCTTTGCTGCCCCGGCGCTCACGGCCAACTGGCCGGGCTTTCGCGGGCCGCACGGCAACGGGGCGGCCGACGAAAAAACGCTGCCCCTCCAATGGGGGCCGAAGGACAACATCGCCTGGAAAGTGGCGCTGCCGGGACCGGGTGCTTCCAGTCCGATCATCTGGGGTGATCGTGTCTTCGTCACCGCTTTCACTGGCACCAAAGCGAGCGAAATTATCCGCCATATCCTTTGCTTCGATCGCGGCACCGGCAAGAACCTCTGGCAGAAGAGTTACCCGGCACCCTTGCCCGAAAACGATTACGCCAAGCAGGTCGTCCAGCACGGCCTGACCACGGCGACCCCTGCGACGGACGGGCAGCGGCTGTACGTCTACTTCGGCCGCGGCGGTCTGCACGTCCTGGATCTCGACGGCAAGCCCCTGTGGAACGCGGACCTGGGCGACGGCACCATCGTGTTCGGCTCGGGCGCCAGCCCGCTCCTGGTCGGCGACAAGGTCATCGTCAACGCCTGCGCCGAATCGCGGCACCTGGTCGCCTTCGACA
>DASPXY010001543.1:0-9719 GCA_035637055.1 Gemmataceae bacterium
ACGTTCGGCCACGGCTCGAACAGCATGAATAACCCGCACGAATCGTCGCACGACTGCGGCGCCTGCGGCGGCGCCCGGGGCGGCCCGAACGGGCGCGCGATCGCCCAGATACTGAACGATCCGCGCATCCGTGAACGCCTGGCGGCGCGGGAGTTGCTTATTCCGCCATCGACGATCTTCGTTGGCGGCATGCACAACACCAGCAGCGAGGCGGTTACCTTCTACGACCTGGACCGCCTGCCTGCGTCCCACCTGGAGGAGTTCGAGATGGTGCGGGCGCTGGTCGAGGAGGCCGCGGATCGGGATGCTCACGAGCGCTGCCGGCGCTTCGAGTCGGCTCCGCTCACGCTCTCGTTCGCGGCAGCGCGGCAGCACGTCGAGGGCCGGGCGGAGGATCTGGCCCAGGTGCGGCCCGAGTGGGGACACGCGACCAACGCCATCACGATCGTCGGCCGGCGGCAGCGGACGCGCGGGCTTTTTCTGGACCGGCGGGCTTTCCTCAATTCCTACGACCCCACCCAGGACGACGCCGAGGCGACGATCCTGACGCGCATCCTGCAGGCGGCCGTCCCTGTCTGCGCGGGCATCAGCCTGGAGTACTACTTCTCGTACGTCGATAACGCCGGCTTCGGCAGCGGCACGAAGTTGCCGCACAACATCGCCGCGCTGCTGGGCGTGATGGACGGGGCGGCGAGCGACCTGCGGACCGGTCTGCCCTGGCAGATGGTGGAGATTCACGAGCCGGTGCGCAACCTGTTCATCATCGAGACGAAGCCCGAGACGTTACTTAAGATTCTGGACCGCGATCCCGGCATCGGACGGCTGGTGCGCGGCGGCTGGGTGCGGCTGGCTGTGCTGGACCCGTACGCGCCGGCGCTGAAGGTGTACCGCTTCCGGGAGGGCACGTTCCACGACTACGAGCCGGGAGCCGAGGAACTGCCGCGGGCGGCGTCCTCGATCGACTGGTACCGCGGCTGGCGCGACCATCTGGAGTTTGCCGAGATTGGCGACTGATTGCCTTTCTCCCCTCTCCCCTTGCGGGAGAGGGGTTGGGGGTGAGGGGTACAGCCAAGTAGCGTTCCCTGGCTATTCCCCTCACCCCCAACCCCTCTCCCGCAAGGGGAGAGGGGAGAAAGAGCCGCTCGTGGCAGAGGAAAGGGACAACTTCTCACCATGCTCGATCACACGTTACTGATAACGATCCTGGGCCTGACCGCTCTCGCGGCCCCGGTCCTGCTCCTGTGCGTTCTGGGAATCTCGTCCTTGCTGAATCGCCGGCTGAGCGAAGCGGCGACCGGGCGAGCCTGTCAGATCGCCATCATCACGGGGTTGGTGGCCTCCGTGGCTGTCCTCGTCCTGATGCTGCTCCACGGCACACGCCATGAGCCGATTGAACTGGGCGAATGGGTCGTCATTCCCACGTACCACTTCTCGGCGAAACTGGTCTTCGACCGCCTGTCGGTGCCGTTCGCCATCCTCTCGTTTGTGCTGTGCGGGACAATTGCTGCTTTTGGCACCCGTTATATGCACAAAGAGCGGGGTTACAACCGTTTCTTCGTGCTCTATGCCCTTTTCGTCGTGGGCATGGTGCTGACCGCCCTGGCCGGGACGATCGAGACCCTGTTCACCGGTTGGGAGATGGTCGGGCTGTCGAGCGCCCTGCTGGTCGCGTACTTCCAGGAGCGGCCGGCGCCGCCGCGAAATGGCTTGCGCGTCTGGGTCGTCTACCGCGTTTCGGACGCGGCTCTGTTGCTGGCCGCCATCGTCATGCACCACCTCAGCAGCCAGGGCGACCTCGACAAACTCCTGGGCTCTGGCCCGTGGCCGGAAGGGCACGCGGCCGTTTCCGGCGGAACCGCCGTCCTGGTCGGGTTGCTGCTGATCCTTGCCGCCGCGGGGAAGTCGGCCCTGGTGCCGTTCTCGGGGTGGCTGCCGCGGGCGATGGAGGGACCGACCCCCTCCAGCGCCATTTTCTACGGCGCCCTGTCCGTTCATCTGGGCGTATTTTTGCTGCTGCGCATCAGTCCGCTGCTGGAAACCTCGGTGCTGCTCTCGACTGTGGTCGTCGTCCTCGGCCTGGCGACTGCCGTGTACGCCTACCTCGCCGGGAGCGTGCAGACAGACATCAAATCGGCGCTGGCCTTCGCGTCGCTGGTCCAGGTGGGCCTGATCGTCGCCGAGATTGGTCTGGGGCTGCGCTACATCGCCCTGATCCACCTGCTCGGCAACGCCTGTCTGCGCACGCTCCAGTTCATCCGGGCGCCGACACTGCTGCACGATTACCACCTCCTCGAAAACGCTCTCGGGGAGCACCTGCCGCCAGCGGGGGCTCCCCTCGGCGGCCTGGCACCGAACCGTTTCCGCAACTGGCTGTATCGCTTCGCCCTGGAGCGCGGCTATCTGGACGCGCTGCTGAACACTTACGTGGCCACCCCGTTCGTACGCCTGTTCCGCTGGTGTGACGGGCTGGAGCGCCGCTGGACCGATGCCCTGGCCGGCCGCGCGTCGCGGGAGTCGGACCTGGTCAAGCCCACCTTGGAACAGATGGAAGAGCTGCCATGACGATCTGGAATTTGCCCTGGCTGGAAATCGCGCTGGTCGTCTCGCTGATCGGCTCGCTGTGGGTCAACCGCTTTCGCGATCCGTTTCGTGCCTTTTTATGGGGCCTGGTGTTTACCGGCGCCGTCCTGGCCTGCACGCTGCTGGCGTGGGTTGGCTTTGTGCTCGGTCCGCCGGGAGGGGGTATCGCCTGGAGTGCGCAGCGTGCTCTCTTCGGGCGCGAGTTGCTGGCTCTTGACCAGTTGAGCGCGCCGCTGGTGGCGATGGTGGCGCTGTTGCACTTCCTGACGGCCCTGGCCACCGGCCGCACGAAGATGCGGCGGTTTTCGCTGGCCTGGTCGCTGGCCTCGGAAGCGATCAAGTTGGCGACCTTCGCTTGCAAAGACCCCTGGCTGCTCATCGGCCTGCTGACCGCCGGCATCGTCCAGGGCTATCTCGAACTGGTCAATCGGCGCAAACCGACGCGCGTCTACCTCATCCACATGACGGTGTTCCTCGGCCTGCTGGTTTTGGGGTGGGCGTTCGTCGATCCGACAGGAGGCCGCGACCAGCAGACGGCCTGGGCGACGGTGCCGCTGCTCGTGGCCATCCTGATCCGCTGCGGCACCATCCCGGCCCACTGCTGGGTAACGGACTGGTTCGAGCATGCGTCGTTCGGCAATGCCCTGTTGTTCGTGGCACCGCTCCCGGGCGTCTATGCAGCGGTGCGCTTGGTTCTGCCGATTGCCCCAGATTGGGCGCTGAGCAGCCTCGGGGTGTGGTCGCTGGCCACGGCGGTCTACGCCGCTGGAATGGCCGTCGTCCAGCAAGATCCCCGCCGCTTCTTCGCTTACCTGTTCGTCAGCCATGCGTCGCTGGTGCTGGTCGGTCTGGAACTGCACACCACCGCCACGCTGACGGGTGCCCTGTGCTTGTGGGTGGCGGTCGCGCTCTCGCTGGGGGGATTCGGGCTGACGCTGCGTGCCCTGGAGGCGCGGTTCGGGCGGCTATCGCTGGCGGACTATCACGGCCTGTACGAACACTCGCCGATGCTGGGCATCTGCTTCCTGCTCACGGGCCTGGCGAGCGTGGGCTTCCCCGGGACGCTCGGGTTCCTGGCCACGGACATCCTGATTGACGGGGCGGTCAAGGCGAGTCCCTACGTCGGCCTCGGTGTGGTACTGGCGGCGGCGATCAACGGCATCGCGGTCGTGCGGGCCTACTTCCTGCTGTTCACGGGCGCGCGGCATGCCTCGACGGTGTCGCTCGGCGTCGGCTTGCGCGAGCGCTTCGCGGTGCTGACGCTGGCCGCGCTGATCGTGGGCGGCGGGCTCTTTCCGCAGCCCGGCGTCACCTCACGTTACCGCGCCGCGGAGGAGATCCTCAGGCATCGGGAGGAGCGCAACCAGCGCCTGGCCGGCCAGGCCGGCAGTGCCGGGCCCAGTGATGCCGCCCAGTAATCACTTTTTTTGCTCGATTTTATCCGGTTATATAACGGTTGCTCACGACAGCAACGGTTTGAGTCTACGCCCTCCGGGATCGACCGCAACAACCATCCTCCCCGCGCGTCATTCCAACGAGCCTCTTGACAACCCGCCGCGGATCCGGGATCGTTTGAGGTGCGAAGCCAACACCCCCGGAGCGCGGGCGTCCCGCCCGCTTCGATGACGTCCAAGCTGCGGGCGGGACGCCCGCGCTCCGGGCGTTGAAACCGCTTCTTACCTGCGGACCGGCCTGCGTGAACGAACCCGCCTTGGACCGGAGCCATGCGCATGAAGCATTCCACCTCACTCCTCCTGCCTGTCTGTCTGCTCACTGCCCTGGTGCTCTGGCCTGCCGTTGGGCAGACGCAGAAGGTCAAGCTGCCACCCCTGCGCTCGCGCGCCGAGGCCCACTTCTGGCTGGTCGCCTTGACCTCGCGCGCCACGGTCGAGCGGTTCATGGGCAGCGCACTGGTCAAACGAGCCCGCACGCTGCTGTCGGAATTCAAGGGATGACGCTGTTCGGGAGGGCGGCAAGGAAAGGAGTCTGTTCTCTGTGAAACGCGATAGCAGCGCCCTCGCGGACGATGTCTTTGACCTGCTCATTCTCGGCGGCGGCATCACCGGCGCCGGCGTCGCCCTCGACGCTGCGCTCCGCGGGCTGCGTGTCGCCCTGATCGACAAGGGCGATTTCGCCTCGGGCACCAGCAGCGCCTCGTCCAAGCTCGTCCACGGCGGGCTGCGCTATCTCGAACACGCGGCCTTTCCGCTCGTCTACGAGGCCCTGCACGAGCGCGCCTTGCTCCTGCGCAACGCCGCTCACCTGGTCCGGCCGCTGCGCTTCGTGCTGCCCTTCTACCGCGGTGCCCGGTTGCCGCCCTGGCAGTGGCGCGCCGCGCTGACGCTGTACGATCTGCTCGCCGGCCGCGTCAACATCCGCCGCAGTCGTCCGCTGTCCCCCCGGCACCTCCTGCGGGAGTTTCCCGATCTGAATAGTGTCGGTCTGCTCGGCGGCGCCGAGTTCTACGACGCCCAGATGGACGACGCCCGCCTGTGCCTGGAGGTGCTACAGAGCGCCACCGGCTGCGGGGTGCAGGCTGCCAACTATGTCGAGGCGGTCGCGTTCGAGGCGCATGGCGGCACCATCGCGGGCGTTCACGCCGTCGATCACGTCGATGGCAGCGAACTGCTGATTCGCGCCCGACAGGTGCTCAACGCGACCGGCCCGTGGGTGGACAGCGTTTGCACCCTCGCGGGCGAGCCGCCAACGCCCCACCTGCAGCCGACCAAGGGGGTTCACATCCTGGCGCCGGGGCGAGGGTTGCGTGCGGCGTTTCTCTTGCTACATCCCCGCGACGGCCGCGTGCTGTTTGTCATCCCCTGGCTGGGCAAGACGCTGATCGGCACGACCGACACGGTCTCCCCCGAGGGGCCGGATGCCCTGAAGGTTCACCCTGAGGAGATCGATTATCTCCTTGAAGCGCACAATCACTATTTCACCGCATCACTGAGAGCTGATGAGTTGCTCGGCCATTTCGCCGGGCTGCGGCCGCTGATCGCGGCGCGGACGGGAGAGCCGTCGGCGCGCTCGCGCGAGTTCCGCGTCTTCCAGGGACAGAGCGGCCTGCTGGCGGTCGCGGGCGGCAAGTTCACCACCTACCGCCAGATGGCGGAGGTCATCACCGATGTGGTGATGCGCCGTTTGGGCCGGCGTCGTCGCAGTCGCACCGATACCTTCCTCCTGGATGGGGCGCCGCAAGGGCCCTATCCGGAGTTTGCGCTCGGGATGGTTGCCGAATTGCAACAGCGGCATGCCCTGGACGAGACGGCGGCAACGCACCTGGTTTCCCGCTACGGCCGTCGCGCCGCGGATGTGGCTCACTACCTGACCCACGCCCCGCAGCTGGCGCGTCCGGTGGTCGCTGGCGAACCAGACCTGCTCGCGGAATTCGCCTACCACCGCGATCAGGAGATGGCCCTGCGCCCCGAGGATTACTTGCTGCGGCGCACGCGTCTGGGATTGTTCCACCCGGAACTGCTGCGCCGCGCGACCTTGTAGCGCTCCTCTTCCCGCGCGGGCCTGTCGTCGCTATCTTGTCTTTTTACTCCATGTAGCAGTGATTGTGACACGGGAGGCTCCCATGGGGGCGCGACGCATACGCAGAGAACAACGACGAGTGGATATGGCCGAATCGCGGCTGCGAAACGGCAAACTCAAGGTCAAGGAGCGGGCACGCCGCGACGCGCGCCTTCTCGACGCGGTCAAGCAGGGGAAACTGCCCTACGGGCCGCACATCATGAGCTGGCTGAGTGTGCAACTGGACAAGCCCAGCCGTCAGATTACCCAGGCGGATATCGACAAGTTGCTGGCGTGAAGGCTTGCCTTCCCGCTTGCGGATTAGCACCCTCGCACCGCTAACCCGCAAGCGGGAATGCGGCCGATTTACTCCTTTGGCTCGTCCTTCTCCGCCGGACGGTGCTCCTCACAATAGTAGAAGCGCCGCGGGAAGACTGGCAGCAAGCCCCACAAGCGATGCACCCCCCAGCCCTCCGCCACCGCCGGTCGGTAGCAGTGGCGCACACTGCACTTCGCCGCGACGCCGTCGGGCATGAAGATGACCTTCTCCACCGACCGCTGCCGGTGCGCTTCGATCTCCTCCGGCCCGACGCCGCGATCCTTCAATTCGGCCTCGATCATCGTCACCGCCTCCGGTTCCATGCCCGCTCGATACACGGTCACCCGGTCGAGCAGATCTTCCGTCGTCGCCTTGCGCACGTTGGCAAGGACTTTTTCCGGATCCACCTGCATCGCCACCTCCTTTGCGTCAGCGTTCGTTGCTTCTTTCATTAAACCGCGCCGCGGCCCACTTTGGGAACCAATGGCGGTCGGGTTTCGTCAGAGAGAGCGTGGGGACGCCGTCGGCGCGGCGCCTCCGCTCGCTTCTGGAGGGTTCGGCGGCCCGAGAGGTATCGCTTCGGGGGACCGTGCGCGGCCGGGGGATTGTGTTTGACAGCTGCGCGCAGTCAGTTCTAAGATGTCTACGTGGGGTTGCCTGCTCGGCCCAAAGCATCCGGCCTTCTCGCCGGATGTGCATTGAAAGAAACAAACCAGGGAGAACCAACGATGACGAACGCATCGCGCCGTGCTTCCCGCTGGGGACGGTTGCTCTTCATCGCGGCCGGGCTGCTGACGCTCACGGCGCTGCTGGATGACTCATCGACCCGGGCGGCCCAGCAGACCGGCAAGGGCAAGACCACCCCGCAACTCATCAACGACCTCGTCGTCACGCCCAAGGACAACAAGGGCAACGAGGTGGAGGTCGGCCTGGACGTCATTGCCTTCCTGAATGAGCAGATCGAGAAGGGCTGGAAGGACAACAAGCTGACACCGGCCGAGCGTTGCACCGATTACGAGTTCATCCGTCGCGCCTCGCTCGACCTGATCGGCCGCATCGCCAAGGTGAATGAGATCGCCCAGTTCATGAGCGATCCGCCGCAGTATCGCCGTTCCGCCCTGATCGAGCGGTTGCTGGCGAGTCCGGAGTTTGCGAACCACTTCGCGAATATCTGGACGAACATGCTGCTGACGCGCGCGATCGGCGACCCCTACCACAGCCAGATGCATCTCTGGCTCTACGAGCAGTTCTCCAACGAGAAGGGGAACGTCGGCTGGGACAAGATCGTTACCCACTTGCTGAGCGACTCGGGACGGACGAGCGATGTGAATCCCGACAATGAACGCCCGGCGGCGACTTACATCCTCACCCACATGGGCGAGCAGATCCCTGCAGGCAACGGCAACGCGAACTGGAAAGAGAATGGCCGCTTTGACATGGTGCCGGTCACTTCGCGTACCACGCGCCTGTTCCTCGGCCTGCGCACACAATGTACGCAGTGCCACGACCATCCGCTCAACGATGAATGGAAGCAGTTCCACTTCTGGGGCGTCAATGCCTTCTTCCGCCAGGCAGATGTTGGCCCCAGCGGGCGCATCCTGCCGGGTGCTCCGAAGAAAAAGAAGGGGGAGATGGGCAAGCAGCAGTTCGAACTCAAGGACAATTCCGGGTTCAACGTCGAGGCCATCGTCCCCTACGAGCGTCGCAACGGCATCATCCAGTACGCCAAGCCGGTCTTCCTCTTCGGCGAAAAAATGCCCGCCGGTGCCAAGAACCGCCGTGCCGAACTGGCCAAACTCGTCACCAAGAACGACTACTTCGGCAAGGCGTTTGTCAATCGGATGTGGGGCCACTTCTTCGGCCGCAGTTTCACCAAGGAACCGGACGACTTCGGCCTGCACAGTCAGATTTCGCACCCGGTCCTGTTGGAGCGGCTCAGCAAGGAGTGGACCACCAAATACAAGCACGACCCGAAGGCACTGATTCGCTGGATTTGTAACAGTCGGGCCTACGGTCTGAGCAGTATCTCCAACGACACGAACGACAAGACCGACGCCGAACCGTTTTTCAGCCGCATGTTGCTCAAGGCCATGTCGCCCGAGCAACTGTTCGAGTCGCTGATGATCGCCACCGAGTTCAAGGCGGGGGACAAGGCGGGTCGTCAGGCACTGCGCAACGAGTGGCTCGACCGGTTGGTCGTGAACTTCGGCGATGACGAGGGGAGCGAGGGCACCTTCAACGGCACTGTTGTGCAGGCGCTCTTGATGATGAATGGGAAGGACATCAACGCCGCCATCCTGGACAAGAGCAGCGGCACGCTCTCCAAGATCTTCGCGAAGTACGGCCAGGCACTCGTGACCAACCCCCAGGCCCGCCGCGAGGCCATGAAAACGCTCTACCTGGCGGCCCTGAACCGTCCGCCGAACGATCGCGAGTTGGAACGTAACCTGAGTGACGTCGTGATGCGATTCCCGAAGATGCCGCGTCGGCCACGCGATCTGGCGTTCTATCACGGCTTCTACCAGGACATGATGTGGGCCCTGCTGAACAGTAACGAGTTCATCCTCAACCACTGATCGCGAGTTATGCTCCCTCGTTCCCAAACTCTGTTTGGGAACGCCTCTTTGCGAAACTCCGTTTCGCGCTCCGCCTGGCCGGGGGACAGCGGGTGCGAAACGGAGTTTCGCGGACATGCGTTCCCAAACAGAGTTTGGGAACGAGTAGCTAGCGCAGGATTATTTCTAGTGAGGGAGAAGCGTCAGCGAGGACAGTCCTCGTTGGCGCTTCGGGCTCCCTCACACCACTTCTCACTGGTTCGACAGCAGCGTGGCGATCGGTTTCGTCTGGGGGATGTGCTGCAGGATGGTCTTGATGACGACCACGAGCGGCACCGCGAGGATCATGCCGGCGATGCCCCAGATCGTGCCCCAGAACGCCAGCGACAGAATGATAACCAGCGGACTCAGGTCGAGGCGGTTGCCGGCCAGGCGCGGTTGGATCAGGTAGCCAATGCCGTTCTGAATGACGACCAGAACGATCAGCACGGCCAGGGTCATCCCCAGGCTCTGGGAGTCGACGAGGGTGAGCACCACCGGCAGCACAGTGGCGATCAGACTGCCGAGGTACGGAATGAAGTTCAGGGCAAAGGTCAGGATTCCCCAGAAGAGGGCGTAAGGGACACCGAAAAGCCACAACGCAATCGTGACCAGCACGCCCGCCAGGAGGCTGACGTACGCCATGACGGCGATGTACTGTTCGATGGAGGCCGTGATCCGGTCCACGACGGCCAGAATGCGCGGCGAAC
>DASPXY010001544.1:0-3612 GCA_035637055.1 Gemmataceae bacterium
TTCCCGATTGGATCGTGGCCGACAGCTTCCGCGTCTTCCGCGAACACGCCGACGAGTTGTCCGCGCTGACGCCCATCCGCGGCGTGACCTTCCTGCAACCGCAGGGGCTTCGACAGCTGGCGTCGTGGCTGCTGCCGGAGACCTTGGCGGGCCTGAGCCTCGCCGGCCTGCACATCGGCGACGAACGGACGCGCAGCCTCTTCGCCTCCGACCTGCCCGAGGGCCTGACCCGGCTCGACCTCGCAGACAACGACATCGGCGCCGGCGGCCTGAAGGCACTGGCCGCGGCACCTCAGTTGCGCCGCCTGGTTTCCTTGAGCCTCCGCGGCAACCTCCTGGATCCCGAGGGAATTTGTGTCCTGGCCGAATCGCCTTGCCTCGCTCAGCTGACTTTCCTCGATCTCAGTCGGAGCGCCCTTGGGTGGCGTGCCGCCAGGGCGCTGGCGGACTCGCCGGCGCGGGGGCGACTGGCCGCCCTTTCCCTGGAAGGCACGTTGGTCGGCGTCGATGGCGTGGAAGCGCTGGTAACCTCGACGAACCTCCCCGCGCTGACGGCACTCGACGCCCGCTGCACGCTCATCGAAGTTGGGGACATGACGCGGCTCGCGAAACTGCCGGGGCTGGCCCGGTTCACGTCGCTCAACCTTGGCGACAACCCCGTCGGTGAAGCCGGAGCGCGGGCACTGGCCGCCTCGCCGTACACGCAACGACTCCTCGCGCTATCGCTGGGCGACACGGACATCGACGACACCGGGGCGCACGCGCTGGCGACGTCTCCCGCGCTCGCCCGGCTGACGGCACTGGATCTGTCACGCTGCCAGTGCGGCGACCTCGCGGCGGCGGCGATCGCCGCATCTCCCTATCTCGGACATTTGACCTATCTCAATCTTTCAAACAACCGTATCCGCTCGCCCGGGGCGCAGGCCCTGGCGTCGGCGCCGACCCTCGCCGGGCTGACGACGCTGCTGCTCGACCATAATCCGCTGGGCGACGAGGGCGCGCGCGCGTTGACCGTGTCGAGGCACCTGTCGCGGCTGACCCGACTCGGGTTGGCCCACTGCTGGCTCGGCGATGCGGTGATCAGCGCCCTGATCGAATCGCCGGTGCTGACGAACCTCAAGGCGCTGGACCTGCGCGACAACGATATCCGCGGGACGGCACGCACGGCGTTGCGGAATCGGTTTGGCGGGGTGGTTTGGATATAACGGTCAGGGGAAGCCCGCTCCGCGGAGGACGCCATGACGCCGGAAGCCGCTCTGCTGCAAGCGGTCGTCGAAAATCCCGCCGATGACGCGGTGCGGCTGGTGTATGCCGATTGGTTGGAGGAACACGGCGACGTCGATCGGGCCGAATTCATCCGCGTGCAGGTCCAGCGGGCAAGTCTGCCGAGCGACGCACCCCAGCAAGCTGAACTGCGCACTCGGTCACTGGCGTTGACTCTCCGCTGCGGCTCACGCTGGCGCGGACAACTGCCGATGTTGCCCGGCATCTCGTGGCACCGGTTCTGGCGAGGCTTCCTCAGCGGAGCAACCGTCACGCGGTGGAAACACTATCGTCTGCAAGCAACTGCTCTGTTCGCGGCAACGCCGATCCAGTTTCTGCGTCTACTTTCCCTCAACACGCAGCAGTGCGTGGAGTTTGTCGAGTCGGCACGCCTGCGCCAACTGTTCGGGCTTGAACTGCGTCTCCGGGACTGGGAGCGTGGCGACGAAGCGATTGCGACTCTTGCCGGGTGTCCTCGTCTAGTGAACTTGCAATCGTTGCAGGTCTCTGGGCCACAAGAGAACTCGACTCGGGAGCGACCGTTCCTGTGGATCACAACTGTCGGCGCAAGTGCGCTCGCGGCTTCCCCGTACCTGAATCGGCTTGCCTCGCTCGACCTGCGCGATATCGCGGTCGAAAACGAAGGCGAGAAGTTGCTACGGGCACGGTTCGGAGAAGGCGTCCATCTGTGAGAGGACCAAGCCGCCCGATCGGAGAGGATGGATGACCGATGAAGAGGCACTTTTCAGAGGGGTTTACGAGGAGCCCGAAGACGATGGCGTCCGCATTCCCAGCGTCCTGAGTTGCCGAATGTCCTGTAGGTGTTCTCATTGCAGGAGAACCTGAGTCAAAGGGATGCGACCCGTCCCCGGATTCGCCCTTTGGCACTCCTTGAACTCCAATTCTGCAACGGGTTCCGGACGCGCGAGCAAGGCCCCGTCCACAGCGGACGTGACACGCACCGGCACCAACTTCCGGATCAGCGCCGGGGCGTGCCCCTCGAAGGCCACCTGAGCGTACCGGCAAGACGTGCCGATGACCAGGCCCGGGCGACGCGGATCGGCGCCTTCGACCAGCACTTCCAGGCGACGGCCCACCAGGCTGCGGTGATAGGCATCTGCGAGTTCGTGTTCCAGCAGACGCAGCCGTTCGCGTCGCTCGGCCGTCACCGCAGGGGGAACCTGATCGGGGTACGTTGCCGCGAGTGTACCGCGGCGCGGACTGTACGAGAAGACGTGAATCTTCGAGAAGCCGGCCTCGCGGACCACGCTGCAGGTGGCCTCGAAGTCCGCGTCCGTCTCCCCGGGAAAGCCGACGATAATATCTGTGGTGAATGCCGGTCGATCCAAGGCTTGACGCAAGCGACGGCAGCGTTCGAGAAAACCGGCAGCGCGGTAGCGGCGGCGCATCCTCGCGAGGACGCGATCGGAACCGCTCTGCAGGCACAGGTGAAGGTGAGGCACGATGCGCGGCAGGCTCCGCAGAGCATCGACAAGGTCATCGCGCACCTCGGCCGCCTCCAGGCTGCTCAGGCGGATGCGGAAATCGCCGGGCAGTCGATCCAGTCGCTCCAGGAGATGCCACAGCCGGCACCACTCCGCGCGTGGCCGGCGGCGGCTCAGGTCGATGCCGTAATGCCCCAGGTGGATGCCGGTCAGCACGATCTCGGGACAGCCCCCAGCGACCAGTTGCTCCACCTCCTCGGCGATTTCCTCCGCAGGCCGACTCCTCAGCACCGGGCGGACCGTGGGAATGATGCAAAAACTGCAATTGAGCAGGCAACCGTCCTGCACTTTCACGAAGGCGCGCTGATGCCCGTCAAAGCGGCGGATGCCGCGCGGCAGTTCGTTCACGCCGAAGGGGCGCAGTTCCTCGGCGAGGCGGCCCTTGTCGGTGACGACTCGGGCGACGCCGGGCAAGCGTGCGACCTCGTCGGGGGCACGCGTGGCGTAGCAGCCCATAACGACGATGGCGGCGCACGGATTATCGTGGTGCAGCCGGCGCACGAGTTGACGACTTTTCGCATCGCCTTCGGCGGTGACGGTGCAAGTGTTGACAACGCAGAGGTCAGCGGGTTCGTCGTCGTGGGCCTCGCGATAGCCGCTGGCTTGCAGGGCTTCCTTGACGTACTGCGTCTCGTATTGGTTGACCTTGCAGCCCAGCGTGGCCAGGCGACAGGTCCGGGACAACGTCATTGCGACCACCTTCCGCGCTCGCGGTCCGCCGGGCGATGCCTTTCCCAACAGCCTATCAACCGCGGGAGCGAACGGCAGGGATGACAAGGTGACCGGGTGACGGGGTGAATGGAACTAACGACCCTTTCCTCGATCACCTTGTCACCTTGTCACC
>DASPXY010001545.1:0-8015 GCA_035637055.1 Gemmataceae bacterium
AGGAACCCGCTCGACCAGTTGGCGGAGCCGCCCTGGGGATAGGTCACGTCGGGCAGAACGATGAAGGCCGGCAGGTTCTCGTTCGGCGTGCCGAGGCCGTACGTCACCCACGAGCCGACGGCCGGATCGCCGCCGAAGCGATTGCCGGTGTTGAGGTGGTACAGGGCCGTCGGGTGGTCGGTGCTCTCGGCGACGCAGCCGCGATAGAAACACAGATCATCGACGCAGCGCGCCAGGTAGGGGAAGTGCTCGCAGACGTCGATGCCCGCCTGGCCTGCCTTGCGGAAGCGGAACGGGCTGGCGACGAAGTAGCGGCGGCCGCTCTCCATCGCCGACGCGAGCCGGTCGCGGCGGACGAACTCGGTCATGTGCAGCTGTCGCAGCCGCGGCTTGGGATCGAACGTATCGAGGTGACTCGGTCCGCCCTCCATCAGCAGCACGATACAGGCGCGGGCTCGCGCCGTGTGGTGCGGTGTCCGGGCGGCGAGTGGGCCAGCGCGGGCGGCGTCGCGTGCCAGCAGGGACGTTAGTGCGACACTCCCCAGGCCGGCGCCCAGGTGGTACAGAAAGTCGCGCCGCGGTATCCCGTGTTGCCGGGTCATGAACACCTCTCGGCTTATGGGACTAATGCAGATAGATAAACTCGTTACTGTTGAGCAGCACCAGACACACCTCCGCCAGCGCTCGCGTCTCCGCGGGGACGTCCCACGGTTTCAGGTTCGGCTCGTAGCCCGCCGGATCCCAGTCCTCGACAATCTGCACGTGCGTGCCGCTGAACTCGGCGATCCGGCCGCGGACGATCTGCTTGGGCAACTCCTCGCGGACCGGCTGCACCTTGCGATGATGCTCCAGCATCCGGTCGAGGTGGGCCAGGCAGAGTTGCCGCTCGCGCGCTGCCGGCAAGCGTCCGTGGGCGAGGCGAAACGCCCACTCGATCTGGCCGCCGCGGTCGGCGCTCAACCTCTCCAATCGTCGCGCCATCGCCAGGGCCATGTCGTGCGTGAACTGACTGTTGAACAGGGCGAAGACCTGCGGCGTCACTGTGCTCTCGTCGCGGCGCTCGCAGGAGGTGTCCATCCCGGCAGCGTTGAAAACTTCGAGAAATGGGTTCGCCAATGTCCGCATCTGGACCGTGTAAATCGTCCGCCGGTTCCGCTGCGCGCGTCGCGGCGAAGGCTCGTAGATCGGCGCCAGCGCTCCCATGACCTGACGCGGTTGCAGCGCTACGTCGCGATTGATCTCCGGGAACACCGGCGGCCCTCCAGCGGTGTGGCTCAGTTCGCCGGAGACGGCCAGGACGCTGTCGCGCAGTTCCTCGGCGGTCAGGCGGCGAGGCGGAAAATACGCCAGCAACTGGTTGAGCGGATCGGCCTCGCGAACGCGCGCCAGGTCGGGGTGGCGGCCGCTCCGCTGGTAGACCGCCGACCGCAGGATCAGGCGGTGCATCGCCTTGACGCTCCAGCCGCTGCGGATGAACTCCGTCGCCAGCCAGTCGAGCAATGCCGGATGCGCCGGCCGTTTGCCCATCTTGCCGAAGGTGTTGCTCGTCTCCACCAGGCCCTTGCCGAAGTGATACTGCCAGATGCGATTGACCATCACCCGCGCGGTCAGCGGGTTCTTCGCGCTGGCGATCCAGCGAGCCAGCGCCAGCCGGCGGCCCGCGGTGGTGATCGGCACGGTGTTCCAGGAGTTGGGCGTCGCATCGTCCGACCCGTGAACCGCACTGAGCACCCCTGGCGTCACCTTCGCGCCCGGTGAGCTAAGGGAGCCGCCAACCAGGATGTGCGTCTCCGGCGCCGGCACGGGTTTTTCCAGTCCGCCGCTGGAAACGCTGAAGGCCAGCGGCTGATAGCGCTTCGCTTCGAGTTGATAGTATTGCAGGCGCTTGCGGTACGCCCGGCGCAACTCCTCCTGCACGCCCTTGTCCTTGGGGTTGAGCGTCTTGAGCCGCTCCTCGTTGCGGCGGATGCGTTCCTGGACGCGCGCGGCCGCCTGCTCGGCGCCGGCGATGTTCTCGCACGCCAGGAAGGGGACCGGCCGCTCCTCGAACTGCGCCGGGGCGAAAACGGCCTGCACGCGATAGTAGTCGCGCGTCGGCAACGGGTCGAACTTGTGGTCGTGACAGCGGCAGCAGCTCAGCGGCAGGGCGAGGAACGTCGTGCCGACGGCATTCGTCACGTCGTCGAGGAAGAGTTGCCGCGTGACCGCCGCGACGCTCATCCCCGTTTGCTCCCACGGTCCCATGCGCAGATAACCCACGCCGATCAGGGCATCGGCATCCTTCGGCGCGAGTTCGTCGCCGGCCAGTTGCTCGAGGATGAAGCGATCATAGGGCCGGTCCTCATTGAAACTGCGGATGACGTAGTCGCGATAACGCCAGGCATTCGGCCGTTCGTAGTCGTTGGAATAGCCGCTCGTGTCAGAGTAGCGGACGACGTCGAGCCAGTGGCGGCTCCAGTGTTCGCCGTAGCGCGGCGACGCCAGCAGTCGCTCGACGACGCGCTCGAAGGCGTCCGACGCGGGGTCGTTGACAAAGGCGTCGATCTCCTCGGGCGTTGGCGGCAGGCCGGTCAACCCGAAGGTGGCGCGGCGCAGGAGAGTGACGCGGTCAGCGGGCGGGGCGGGTTGCAGGCCCTTGCGACGCAGCTGCTCCAGGATGAAGGCATCGATGGGTGTTCGTGCGTGGGGATCATTCGCGGCCGCAGCGGGGATTGCGGGAGTTGAGACCGGCCGGAAGGCCCAGGCGTCCTTGGGATCCGCTTTCCAGCCCTTCGCCTCGGTGGCGACCGTTCGAGGAGCCGGCCATGGCGCACCGGCCGCGATCCAGTCCTTGAGGCTGGTTGTCTCCGCGGGGGTGAGTTGCGCCTCCTTCTTCGGCGGCATTTTCAGGTCGCTGGTGTGCAGGACGGCCTGATAGAGAAGGCTGCGCTCCGGGTCGCCGGGGACCAGCGCCGGCCCGCTGTCGCCGCCCTTGAGCATCGCCTGCCGCGTGCGCAGGTCGAGGTTGCCGCGGAGTTTCGCGTCGTCGCCGTGGCAGCCCAGGCACTTCTGTTTGAGTAACGGCTGCACACGGCGCAGGAAGGTGTCTTCGGCGCTGGCCGCCGGTTGTCCGGGCTCCCTACCCGACCAGACCGACGGCACAAGGACACTCGCCGATAGTACCAGGCCAGCGCCAATGAATCGGTTCATGTGCTTCTCCTGGCGAACGGCCGGCGTAAGCCAGCTGGTGGGAGCAACGGTCCAGCCGGCTTACGCCGGCCGTTCGCCGATTGGAGCGCTCTTCGCCTCGTACTCAGCGAAGGAGTAAATCAGGCTGCGCGAAGGCCGCTGCGGGTCGTAGAGGATCGTCATCGTGGCGCCGACCTGTGCCGCCTGAAAGTCCTTCGGCCGGACGAGCATCATTACCTGCCATTCCTTCTCTGCGACCGCCCGTCCTTCCTCCGCAAGTGACACTCCATGACACGGAGCGCGGTAACAATACTGGACCGTCCACACCGGCCGCTTTTCGCCGACAACCTCCTTGCACACAATCACGCCCTCGGTGGCGACTCCCGTACGCACCAGGGCACGCTGCCGCAACGGCTCGCGGAGATAGCGCCGCGCGACCACCCAGAGAGCTATGTTACCCAGGATTGCAAACCACAGATAGAGCCCACCATGCCGCCCAGTGTGCCCCACCGGCTCGACGAGCAACGGGCGATTCGGCCACCCCGACAACACGCGCACCTTGACGCGGCTGCCCACCTGCAACCCCTCAAACGGCCCTTGGTCCACACCGTCTTCTGAGGAGTATTCCACTCCCTTAACGTAGTAATTGAACTCGATGCGGCCTTCCCGCCTGCCCTGCTCGGGGACAGGAGACTTGCCGGTGACCTCGCCGGGCACCGTCATCCCGAACAACGTGACGAGTATCGAGAAGGTCAGGAACCAGAAGGCCAGCAGCAATAGCCCGAGTCCGGCCACGCACAGCAGGAGCAGCGTCAGCGGGATGTGGCGGAGGAATCCGCGGCGCCCCCGCCGGCGGCCGACCACGCGCGGCGGGGGCGGCAGTTGCAAAGCAACCGCAGGAGAGCGACGGTCCTGAAAATGAGAATTGGTCGGTTCCATAGTTGTGGCGGCCGTTGCGCTCACCTTCCGCGGTTCTAGGGGTTCTACGGCGCCGGATTATTGTAGGTAACCAGCTACCGCTTGATGATAGGGGTGTCGAGGTCGGGGAACAACATTTTCCACTTCTGCTCGAATGCAAGCCCGAGCAGAGGCCTGACGGATCAAAGTCGTGATACTGGGACGATGTAGAGGTGGGGGAACAGGCGCTCAATGGGGTAATCGTCCGATGCAGCGGAAATGATTGCCCTCTGCTTCGTATCCTATAGAATGCTGTCCAACGTGAGGACCGTTAGTTTCAACAATTTGCGAGGTAATGTTGTGGCCAAGAAAGCGAAGGACACATTGGAAGAAACCCAGGAAACGAATGGCGCGCCGGCAGCGGAGTCGCCAAACGATGGGGGGGCAGAAGGGGAAACGATCGCGGGCTATTTCCGCAGGATTTTCGCGGAGAAGCCAAGGCTTCTCCGTCAACGGAGCAACAAGGAAGTCTTTGCCCGTTGGCTCAAGGACCATCCGGGCCACGACAAGGTTCCGGCGAATGTCAAGACGGGGCTGCAGAACATCAAGAGTGTGCTGAAAAAGAAAGGAAAAGCCCAAACGCAGAGCAGCGAACCGAAGCCGGCGCAGGCATCGCAGCCGGCGCTGCGGCGCACTTCAGTGCGCGGCTTGGATGCTCTGGAGTTCCAGATCGATGAATGTCTCACTCTTGCGAAGACCCTCGATCGCGACGGTCTTCAAGCGGTGATCGGGCTGCTGCGTCAGGCTCGAAATCAGGTCGTTCTCAGGCTTGGAGAGTAGTGAGACGATCGGGAGTCAGCGTAGCTCCAGTTCGTACTTCTCCTCGACGACGTCCACGCCCCACCGGCGGCCGGGGTTCTCCTCGACCTTGCGGAACCCCGCCGCGCGGTACAGATGGGCTGCCGCTTCCAGGGCGCTGACGGTCCAAAGGATGATGCGAGTGTAGCCGCGCTCTTTGGAGAAGGTGACCGCTTCGGAGAGTAGCCATTTGCCCAAGCCGCCTCCCCGGGCGCTCGGCTCGACCAGGAACCAACGGAGTTGGGCCGTCTCCGGCGTGGCGGCGACGATGGCCACACAACCAACGACCCGCTCGGAGCGTTCGGCGATCCAGAGGCGCTCGCGGTCCGAGGCGGCGTGGACGAACTCGGCGAGTGGGCCGGCGACGTAAGCCTCGAAGGTAGGATCGAAGCCATACTCGCGCGCATAGACGGTGCCGTGCAGATAAACGATGTAGCCCACGTCGCCGGCCTTGAGGTTCGTGCGCAGGGTGATGGATCCGGAGGAGTTGTTCGCAGGTTCCATCGCTGGCTCGCAGTTGACGTCGGTGATCCAGGGTGAGCGAGATTTCGCAGTGCATAAAAGTGCGGGAAGCGGCAGGAGTGGTTGGAGTCCCGGCTTTAGCCGGCTAAAGCCGGGACTCCAACAGCTGCTCTCGCATGCCACGCATTGATTTTGGCATTCTACGCATGACGGTCCTGCGAAGCCGCCACCGATTCTTGGCGGCAAGCGGCGGCCGGCTTGAGGAAGTCTGGCGTCACCGCGGAGTGACAGAACAGGAACTTGCCGGAAGGCTCGGAGCGGAGTTCATCCACGAGTTCCCACTCGACCACGGTATCCTCGCCGAGATGGCGCCGCGACTCGCGCACCACATATTCCAGGTCGGCGGCGGGATCGAAGGCCGCCCCCGGTTTGAGCCGATAGTGGATTTGCCCCGGTCGCTGCTGACGGATCTGCATCTGTCCCAGGCTGACGCGGTGCATGAGGAGGTTGTGCATGATCCACAATCCCGCCACCACCCGCCCGTCCGAACCAACGACGAAATCACTGGCGCGGCCGTTGACGCTGGCCAGGCGGGGCAGGCCGCGGCCGCATCGGCATGAGCCTTCCGCCCAGCTGCCGACGTCGCCGATGCGATAGCGGATCAGCGGCATCCCGAAATTGAGCAGATCCGTCACGAGGATGGCCCCGGGCTCCCCCGGGCGCGCAGGTTCGTCGCCGCGAACCACCTCGACATACAATCCCTCCGCCATTACGTGCAGGCCGTTGTGTTCCGAGCATTCGCTGGCGATCACGCTCACCTCGCGCGACCCGTAGCGGTTGAATACCGGACAGCCGAAGGTCTCCTCGATCAAGTCGCGATTCGCCGCTGTCAGCATCTCCGCCGACGTGATGATCGCGCGCGGCCGATACGCCTCCAACTTGAGCGCTCGCAGATAGCGCGCGAACAGCACGGCGCAGCTGGCGTAGGCCAGCAGCACGCGCGGGCGAAACCGCGAGAGGGCCTTGTGAAAGGCGGCGAGCTTCGCGTCGGACAGGTTCGCGGCATTCAGCCACAATTGCCGGTCCAGAAGGGCGTTTCTCAGACGGGCTCGCCAGCCGGACGGCGGCGCATCGACGCGCGCGCTCCACAGCAGGGCGACCTTATCGCCGACGTCGAAGCCGGCCCAGCGATTGTGCCGGATCGCCGCGGCGTTGCGCGAGCGAGCGCGGTCGCCGTTGAGGAAGAACGACACCGGCGTTCCGGTCGAGCCGCCGCTCTGACTGAGGATGAGGTCGTCGGCCGGCCAGTCGCGTGCGACCATGCGGTCGCGGTGGTCCTGGAGATCGCGCCGTTCCACTGGCGGCAGTGCCTGCAAATCCTCCAGTTGGCGGATGTCCTCCGGCACCAGCCCGGCCTGGTCAAAGCGCTCGCGGTAGAACGGACAGGCACGATAAGCGTGGGCCAGCAACGCACGCAGTCGCTCCAGTTGCATGTGCCGTAGCACCTCCGGCGCGAAGAACTGGCTGCGCTCGAACTCTCGTTGGTAGCGCAGTTGCCCCAGGTTTCCGGAACGCCACAGCGATAGAGGATGCCACACGTAGCGGGCGAGGCGTTGGCGGAGGTTCATGTAATTATCTCCTTCAATTCAGAGAGCTTACATCCCTTGATCGCCCTGACGGGCAATCACTTCCACTGCGGCGATGGGAGGGCGAGGCTCCTGCCGAGCCACTGGAGAGCCCGGCTCGGCAGGAGCCTCGCCCTCCACAGGAGCCGCTCTCCTCAGCGGCTCGGCAGGAGCCTCGCCTTCCCGACACGTGGCCGTCTGGAACAGGCGCGGAGCATTGGTCGGTGCGCTGCCAAAGGCCGCGCGGAAGAGGGCGAGCAGCTGCAACGCAGCCGCCCGGAGCCACGCTTTCTCTTCAGGCCGAACCAGCCCACCCAGCCACAGTCCCAGCGGCCACAACGCCCATAAGCCGAGTTTCGCCGGCATTGCCCACACAGAGGCGGGCAACAGCAGCGACAGCCCCCACAGGCTCGCGGCGAGCACGAGCATCGCGGCTATCCGGCCCGGCTCGTGGTGGACCGCGAAGAGTGGTTGCGACACCCAGCGTGTGAGCGCCGCGTGGATGGCGAAGCCGACCACGGTCGCCCACGCCGCCCCGGAACTGCCCCACAACGGGATCAGCAGAGCGTACAGGGCGAGCATCAGGACCGTTGACGCCAACGCGACCCAGGTCTTCAGGTCGGTGCGCCGTCGCAGATAAAACGCTCCATCCATCAGGTCCGCCGACCCGAGGAAGAAGTAGGCCAGCACGATCACCGGCACAATGGCGGCGGCCTGAGAGTACGCACTGCCGCCGAGCAGCGCAATGGCCTTGTCAAGGAAAAGGCACAGTCCCAGGCCAATGAATACGTACCCCGCCTGCATGCGTGTGAAGGCCCGGCCGAAGACGTGTGCGGCATCCGCGGAGCGCGCCAGAGGGTACATGTAGGAGGACCAGACCATCAGCAGCGGCCCGCGCGCGAAGAGCCCCACCGCCAGCGCCACCTTGTAGCCGAAGGCGTACAGGCCGACCTCGTACGATCCGGCCGAGCGCAACAGGAAGAACCGATCGCCGTAGTTGAGCAG
>DASPXY010001546.1:0-4351 GCA_035637055.1 Gemmataceae bacterium
CTTTACCTACGGCGAGATCCGCCAGTGGGCCGTCACGAGTGTCAGCCACTTCACGCCGCCAGCTGGCCTGGCTGACGCGAAGGCCAGCATCGCGGCCGCCTGCGCCCTCGGCGGCGGCCGGTGCAACAATGTCGATGGTTCCACGGCCACCGCCCCGGCCGATCAGCACGCCTGGGCCAACATCCTCGCTGCCAGCGGCGGCACGGATCGCAGTAACGGCGGCTCGTTGATGTGTGTTGGGACCGAAGAGTGCGGCTTCGTCCACCAATGTAAGCGTTGCCGAGGCGGGACGCCGGTCACTGTCGAGCGCGCGACCAACTTGACCGCAACCGGCACCTGTTCTGTGGGCGGCCACACGCTGTACTTTTACAGCGACCCCTTGCAGAGTTGGTGCAACGCCGCGGATCGTCGCACAGCTTGCCGGAGTTGAGATCGCGATTTGGCCCGCAGAAGTGTACCAGAGGGAGGCCGGATGGCTGGCTTGCTCACCACCAGCAGCACGCTGATGTGTCCGCACGGCGGCACCATCACAGCAACCACCACGAACGCCAAGACCAGGGCCGCGGGCGACTTTGTGCTGCGCGCCTCGGACACCTTTATCATCGCTGGCTGCCCCGTGAACGTGGCTGGAGCGCCGCACCCTTGCATTACCGTGCGCTGGGTGCAGCCCGCCCTGAAGGTCAAGGTGCTCGGCGATTTCGTGCTGACCGAGGAGAGCGTCGGCCTGTGCGTCGCCGCCGACCAGGCCGTTCAGGGGACCGTGATGGTTCAGACCACCCAGCCCAAGGTAGCGGGGCAGTAAGGAGCGCCATGACCCGGCACGACTATGCCTTTCCGTTCCGCATCGACTCGACCCGCCGCGGCGCCCAGGCGCCCTACGCCGACCACGTCGAGCAGATGATCCGCCAGATCCTGCTCACCGACCCCGGCGAGCGCGTCGATTTGCCGGAGTTCGGCTGCGGCCTGCGCCGCCTCCTCTTCGCCCCGGTCTCCGATGCCCTCGTCGCCACGACTCGCCTGCTCGTCCAGCAGGCCCTCGACAAGTGGCTCGCAGGCCAAATCGAGGTCCGTAAAGTTGAAATAGTCTCGCCGGATCAGGCGCCCGAGCCAGGGCAATTGCTCGTCCGCATCGAGTATGTGTTGATCGAGACCCGCACGAACAACTCCACCTTGGTGCAGGTGAGCTGACATGGGGACCAACTCTAAGGATCGGCGGCTGGAGCTGCTCAAGCAGACCACCCTCAATGGCATCGACTTCGTCGAGGTGGCGAACGAGGCCCAGACACTCCTGCGCGTCTACTTCCTCAATCACGACCCAGCCCTCGACGGGAAGATCACGAAGGCGACCATCACCGGCGGGGCTGTGATCCCGACCGTCAAGGTTCACTCGATCACCGCTGCCGACTGGGAGACCGACCCCAAGAAACCGCCGATCCTCAACCTGCACGTGGACGCGCCCGGCGACTTCTCCCCGTACAAGCTGACGCTGACCGGCGGGCCGCTCGATCCGTATTTCGCCTCCGCGACCTTCTCGTTCAAGGCACGCTGTCCATCGACGCTCGACTGCGCGCCGCTGCCGGTCGTGTGCCCACCCTCCGAAGACACGGCGCCGCCGATCGATTACCTCGCCAAGGACTTCCTGAGTTTCCGCCGCGCTTTGCTCGATTTTTCGGCTCTGCGTTATCCTCAGTGGGCTGAACGCTCCGAGGCCGACTTCGGCATGATGTTCCTGGAGGCCCTTGCCGCCCTCGCCGACGACCTGAGCTACACGCAAGACCGTTTCGCCGCCGAGGCCACGCTGGAGACTGCCACCCAGCGGCGTTCGCTGGTGCGGCATGCCCGCCTGGTCGATTACGAGCCGCGCCCCGCCACCGCCGCCCGCGTCCTGCTGAAGTTCACCGCCGACGCCGACGGCAGTGTTCCCAGCGGCCTCGTCGTCACCGCCGCAGGCCCCGAGGGGCAAGAGATCCCCTTCGAGACCGGCACCGGCCTGGTAGACGCCACGACAGGCCGGCTGGTGAATGAGACTTTCACGGTCCGCAAAGACTGGAATCAGATCGAACCGTACTACTGGGACGATGCCGACGTCTGCCTGCGCGCGGGGGCCACATCGGTCTGGGTCAAGGGCGACGCCCTCGGTTTTCAGGCGGGCGATCTCGTGTTGCTCGACACCCCCGGCCTCACGACCGCCGACCCGCCGCGTCGTGCCGTCGTGCATCTCGTCAGTGCGATTCAGGCGAACGACCCCTTGTACGGCGAACCCCTGACGCTCCTCACCTGGCGCGCGGAGGACGCGCTGACCGCCGACCACGACCTGCGGCGAACGCACCTCCACGGCAACCTTGTCCCCGCCGTCCAGGGACGCCGTGCGCTGGACGCCTTCGTGATCGCCGTGGCCCCGCCGTCCGCTCCCGGCATGGACATGGCCCTGGCCCGTACCGGCGCCAACGGCAGCACGCAGTACCTACACACGCTGCGCGAGGCGCCGCTCGCGTGGCTGGCCCCTCCGGACGGCGAGGGCCAGCCCTTGCCCGAGATCCACGTCGAGGCGGAAGCCACGCCGCCGGTCCTGTGGCCCTGGCGTCGCAGCCTCCTGCTCGCCGATCGCTTCAACCCCGCTTACACCCTCGATCCGGTTCGCTACCGCCCCGCGGAGGTGAAGCCCGAGCAAGGCATCGCCCCCCAGGACTACGACGGCGATGCGGGCGACACGCTCCGCTTCGGCGACGGCGTCTTCGGTCCAGTGCCGCCGAGCGGCACGGTGTTCCGCGTCACCTACCGCGTGGGCGGCGGTACGCTGGGCAACGTCGCCGCCGACGCCATCACGCGCATCGCGCCTGGCGTGGCCGGCGGCATCGTCTCGGCGGTGACCAATCCGCTGCCGGCCACGGGTGGCGCCGCCGCGGAGCCGGCCGAGCAGATCCAGCGTCTGGCGCCCGAGGCGTTCCGCGCCCGGCAGTTCCGTGCCGTCCGCGCCGAGGACTACGAGGAGGCGGCGCAATCGCTGCCCTGGGTGCAGCGCGCCGGCACGCGCTTTCGCTGGACCGGCAGCTGGCTGACCGTCTTCACCGTCGCCGACCCCAAGGGCAGCACCACCCTGCCGCCGGAACGGCAACAGGAACTGGTCGAACTGCTCAACCGGCGCCGCCTCGCCGGCTACGAGTCGTACGTGGCAGCGCCGGTCTATGCCGCGCTCGACCTGAAGGTGCGCGTCTGCGTTCACGATGACGCCTTCCAGGGCGATGTCGAGCGCGGCGTCCTCGCGCGCCTGAGCACGGCGGTCTTTCTGGACGGCAGCACCGGTTTCTTTCACCCCGATCGCTTCACCTTCGGCACGCCCCTGGAACGCAGCGCCCTGGAGGCAGCCGTGCAGTCAGTGCCTGGTGTCGCCGGCGTTATCAGCATTTGCTACCGGCGGCGCGGCCACACGTCCGGCTACGTCACGCTGCCGGAGACAATCCAACTCGCGCCTCATGAGATCCTGATTGTGGACAACGATCCGAGCCGGCCGGAGCGCGGCTCGGTGCGCGTCTACGTGGAGGGCGGCAAATGAACGCGGCGCCCGGCTGTCCCTGCGACCGTTTCGTTCATCCGTGGTCCCCGGTCAACGCGCCAGGGCTGGACACCATCGCTTACCGCGTCGGCGACTT
This sequence comes from Gemmataceae bacterium, assembly GCA_035637055.1. Lineage (GTDB taxonomy): Bacteria > Planctomycetota > Planctomycetia > Gemmatales > Gemmataceae > DASPXY01. The sequence continues at coordinate 3,651 of DASPXY010001546.1, forward strand.
CACCTCGTTTCGCGAGGCCCTGCTGCTGCCGCCCGCGGCGGACGCCGACCTGCCCGCCGAGGTGGAACTCACCGAGTGGCGGCCGGGAGCGGCGGGCGACCTTGCGGTGCAGCTGGTGGAGTGGTGGGCGTACCTGGCCGACATCCTCACCTTCTACAACGAACGAGCGCTGACCGAGGCGTTGCTGCGCACGGCGCTGCTGCCCGAAAGCGTCCGCCGCCTGATCCGTGTGCTGGGCTACCGGCCGCGGCCGGGGATCGGCGCCCGGGGTACCGTTGCCGCGCTCATCAGCGGCCCCGACACCATCACGGTGCCGCGCGGCTTTCCCATCCAGAGCAAGCCGGGGCCAGGCCAGCAGCCACAGATCTTCGAGGTGGAGGCGGATACCGATGTCGGCCCGCCCTCCACCGTCGCCGTCGTCCCGCAGCCAGTGGACAAACTGGTACGCGACGACGGCAGAGTCCTGCTCCGCGGGGTCGTCCGCACGTTGCAGCCCGGCGAGGAAGTGCTGCTCCTCAAGCGGGGGTGGAACGCGAGTGACCGCGCCTTCGCGCTGGCGACGGTCAAGGAGGCTCGACCCGAAAAAGCGCCGGGCGGGCAGAGCCAGACGGCCGTTTCCTTCCAGGCGACACCGAGCTTGCCCGCAAACGCGAAGGCGTCGGACTATCGTCTGCTCCGCGCCCCGCTCGTAACCCGCCTCT
>DASPXY010001547.1:0-11100 GCA_035637055.1 Gemmataceae bacterium
TCGCCCACTCCATAGCGAACTCTTGGGCGGCAATTGCTGGCGGGATCCGGCGCCGGTCGATACTGAAGACCTTCTCATTCAGCCAGCGGGCGAACCGGCTCCGCGTGCCAAGGTTCCACAGGCGGTGGAAATACCATCCGAGGCGACTCAACCTGGCCACTCTCCCGAAAAGCCAGTTGCGCCACGGCAGGCCGCGTTCACGATAATACTGATGCAAAAACTCCGCTTTGAGCCGCGCCATGTTCACGTTCGTCGGGCACTCGCTCTTGCACGCCTTGCACTCCAGGCACAGGTCGAGCGCCTCCTTTACCGCCGGGTCGGTCAGGCCGTTCAGCCCGAGTTGCCCCGTCAGCGCCAGACGCAGCGTGTTCGCCCGGCCGCGCGTGCTGTGCTGCTCGTCGCGCGTCGCCTGGTACGACGGGCACATCGACCCGTCGCGCTTCTTGCGGCACTCGCCAACGCCGGCGCACAACTCCGCCGCCCTGGCTAGGCCGCCGTCGGCGCTGAAGTCGAACGTCGTCGGCACGTCGGGGGTGACGTAGGCCGGACCATAGCGCAGATTCGTCGCCAGCGGCGGAGCATCGACGATCTTGCCGGGATTAAGCAGCCCGAGCGGGTCAAGCGTCCTTTTCAGCTCGCGAAAGGCGCCATAGAGAGCGGGGCCGTACATTTTCTCCTGAAACGGGCTGCGCACCAGGCCGTCGCCGTGTTCGCCGGACAGGGCGCCGCCGTACTTGAGCACCAGCTCCGCGACCTCGCCGGCGATCGCCTCGAACTTGCTCACGCCCTCCGCCGTCTTGAGGTCGATCACCGGGCGCACGTGCAGGCAGCCGACCGAGGCGTGAGCGTAGACGCCCGCCGTCGTGCCGTGCCGCTTGATCACCCCCAGGAACTCGGCGATGTAGTCGCGCAGCCGTTCCGGTGCTACTGCGGTATCTTCCACAAACGAGATCGCCTTCGCGTCGCCCTTCTCGGCCATCGACAGGCCGAGAGCCGCCTTGCGCAGTTTCCAGATACGGCCCTGCTCGGCGTTGTCGGTGGCGCGGTGCAGGTGGTCGCCGTGGCCGCGCCGTTTGAGATCGGCCTCCAGGGCATCGAGCCGCGGCGGCAAATCCTCGGCGCGGTCGCCGTAGAACTCGATGAGCAGGATCGCGCCGGGGTCGCCCTGGATAAAGTCGCGCAGCCGCGACGCCTCGGGATTGAGCTTTGTGCTATCGAGTATGTACCGATCCAGCACCTCGACCGCGGCGGGGCCGTGCGTGAGGATGGCGGGCGTGGCGGCGAGGGCGTCGAGCAGGTCGGCGAACTGGACGACCAGCACCGCCTTCGCCTTCGGGAGTTCGATCAGACGGACCTTCGCCTCCAGCGTGACGCCGAGCGTCCCTTCCGAGCCGACGAACAGCCCGGCGAGGTTGAAGGGCGGCGCCGAGCCGTTGTCCTCCGGCCGACGCGGCGCGAACAGATCGAGGTTGTAGCCACCGACGCGGCGCAGGATTTTCGGATAACGGCGCTCGATTTCGTCGGCATGTTCGGCCGCGAGTTGCTGCACCGCCCGGTAAGCGGCCCCTTCGAGATCACGCTGAGCGGTCTTCGCCCGCAGTTTCGCCTCGGTCACCGGCCCAGCCTCGATGACGCTGCCATCGGCGAGCAGGATCTTCAGCGCGAGGACATGGTCGAGCGTCTTGCCGTGAATGACGGAATGCGTCCCGGAGGAATTGTTGGCGACCATGCCGCCGATGGTGGCTCGGTTCGAGGTCGAGATGTCGGGGGCGAACTGCAGCCCGTTGGGCTTGACGGCAAGATTGAGATCATCGAGCACACACCCCGGCTCGACGCGCGCCCAGCGTTCGGCGGCGTTGATCTCCAGCACACGATGGAGGTACTTGGAGCAGTCGAGCACCAGCCCCGGCCCGATGCACTGCCCCGCTTGCGAGGTGCCGCCGCCGCGCGCCGTCAAGGGGACGCGGAACGTGCGGCACACGTCGAGGGCGAGGGCGATGTCGTCCGCGGTCTTCGGCAGCAGCACGCCGAGCGGCACGATCTGGTAGACGCTGGCATCGGTGGAGTAAAGCGCTCGTCCAAGGCGGTCAAAGCGCATCTCGCCCTGGAACCGCTCGGCGAGGGCGTCGCGCAAGCGAAGGAGATCGACAGGCTCAGTGGCCAGCGGCAACTCATGACGACTCATTTTGGTTCGGCTAACCCCGCCTTTCGCCGCGACCGCCACTGCTCCAGGTGCTTACGCGCCGCCTGCAACAGTTCCTCGTCCTCCATGTCCCAAACCGCTCCCTTGACCAGGCCGCGCGCCAGGTATGACAGGTTCACGAGCAACTGCCCCAAGCGCACCTCGGGGGCGAGTTCGCTCAACTCCGCCAACAGCCGCAACACCTCCTGCCGTACCGGATCGATCATGGTAGCCTCTCCCCCACAGTCGGGTATGCGCTGGCAGGCGACGGAAGATCGCCGATTACCTCCACGGGCACCGTCTGCCCCGGGAGGAGTTTGGCAACGCGCGTCGCCCGCGTGACGCCGTCATAGATGACGAGTTCGCCGTCCGAGCCACGATAGACGATCAGCCGCGGCATCCCTGCTACGGACTTCCCGTGCCGGGCAATCTGCCGCTGCAGTTTGCCTGGGTCGGCGCCGCTGTCCCGTTCGGGCGGCAGGCGAAGTGTCCGCGGATCGACATCGAGCAGCTCAGAACTTCCCATGCAGCGGATTATATCAAGGGCAACCACGGGCTGGAAACGATAACTCCGACCGACGATGTTTTCGGCGGTCTTCGGTAGCAGCACGCCGAGCGGGACGATCTGGTGGACGCTCGCATCGGTGAAGTAAAGCGCTCGTCCAAGTCGGTCAAAGCGCATCTCGCCCTGGAAGCGCTCGGCGAGGGCGTCGCGCAAGCGGAGGAGATCGACGGCCTCCGTGGTGACCAGCGGCAACTCCCGACGATTCATACCGCCCTCTACAAAGGAACGCTCGTTCAGCTGTGTGCGTCCACCACTACCGCATAATACTGGCCGTAAGGTTTCAATAGCTCTTTGACTCGCATGAGGGTTTCGGGGCTCGCCTCTTGTAGCGGCAAGAGCCCGCAGGTATGCCAAATCTCATGCCAAGTTCCGTCGGGTGTGACGATAGCTGCGGCAGAGCAAGCGGCTGGCACTTCTGACACACGACAGATATTCCCTCGTACCTTGTCGCCGATCCCATCTACCTCATCGCTTGCGTCGGGCAGCATGCCAGCGAAAACCCCGTCCCATCTTCCTCCCAGGCTATACCAGTCATAGTGGCCGTCACGATTGGTGTTCCTCCATTGGTAGTAGCCTTTGTCGTCCCGCCCGTACTTTTCCCCATACATTTGCTCTCGCCGTCGCATGAATTCTTCGGCGTCCTCCTCGCCCCATTCCCGCCCGTCCCAAGAGCATGGCTCGAAATACTCTTTGTACGGCTCGACCTCCGCGTAATCAGAATGCCGCCCGATTAAGTCGTCTACCTGGTCGAAAACCTTGGCAGTTGGATCGGAAACGAGAACCAAGACGAACGAGTGCATGGTGATGATCCTCCGTCGGCACGCACCACAGATCGCTCCAAGCGGCGCGTCTCACGGTAACAGGTCCGCCACGGGGAGGGTGCCCACCGTGGCGCCGTCGAGAACAAGCGGAATCGCATCGCCGGGCTGATAGGTCTGGAATGAACCATAAGCCGGAATGGGAGTCGGCCCCGACGGCTGCGTGTATACCTCGATCCGCCGGTCTACGAGATTGACGATCCAGTAACAGCAGATGCCGCCGCGGGCGTAGATGCGGGTCTTGTCCCGCTGATCGCGGAGCAGCGACGAGTCGGCTACCTCAATCAGCAGCCCGACGTCGGTCGGACCGGGGTGGCGGCTCAGGTAAGCGCGCGGCGAGGAGCCGCGCACGATGGCAAAGTCCGGCTCGGGTTGGCTGTCGGATAGCACCACCGTGAGACGGACCCGCAAAGACCAATCGACAGGAATTCGTGGGTGCAAAGTCGCCATGACCAGATCAATGGTTCCATCGTGCGGTGGGGTGCGCGGCATTTTGAGGATCACGTAGTTTTCGAGTAACTCGACCTTGTCCTCGGACGTGAGGATGCCGGCCTCGATCATCTTCTGGTAGCGGGCCACCGAGAAGCGAGCGATGGAGGCATCGTGACCGTAGGTCACCGGCGTTGCCGTCGCGATCATGGAACTCTCCTTTCCGTTCGGGTCGCCCGAATTCTACCCGGACTCGGCTCCAGGTGGCAATCCGGACCACAGCGGTGCTCCTCCTGTGGCCCTGCAGTCCATAGTATGACGCCGGCGCGCAAGATTGTCTCGCAGAGTTGGCCGCAGCAACGCTCTTCGCCTCTCGGAGTTTTGTCATGATTAGGATCGCTGTTGTGCGAATTGCTCTCTGTGCCGTCGTCGGGCTGCTGGCTTTCCCTCGCGGAAGCAACGCAGCCCGCCCTGGAGGCAAGGCCAAACCGCCGAATATCGTGGTCATTTTCGTCGATGACATGGGCTACGGCGATCTCGGCTGTTTCGGAGCGAAAAAGATCAAAACGCCGAACCTCGACCGCATGGCCAAGCAAGGGATCCGCTTCACCGACTTCTACGTCGCTCAGCCGGTTTGCTCGGCGTCGCGGGCGGCGATCCTCACCGGCCGCTATCCCAATCGCGTCGGCATTCTCGGCGCTCTCGGGCCGGCGAGCAAGAACGGCCTGGGCAAGCAGGATCAGACCATCGCCGAACTGCTCAAGACGCTCGGCTACGCGACGGCCATTTTCGGCAAGTGGCACCTCGGCCATCAGCCCGAGCACCTGCCGACGCGGCACGGCTTCGACGAGTATTTCGGCCTGCCCTACTCCAACGATATGTGGCCCAAGCACCCCACCAACAAGACGTTCCCCGACCTGCCGCTCATCCAGGGCGAAAAGACCATCGCCCACAACCCCGATCAGTCGAAGCTCACCACCTGGTACACTGAAAAGGCCGTGGACTTCATCACGCGCAACAAGGATCGGCCGTTTTTCCTGTACCTGGCCCACAACATGCCGCACGTGCCGCTGTTCGTCTCCGACCGCTTCAAGGGCAAGTCGGAGCAGGGGCTGTACGGCGATGTGGTGATGGAACTCGATTGGTCCGTCGGACAGATTCTGGAGACATTGCAGAGGCTCGGACTCGACGAAAACACGCTGGTCATCTTCACCTCGGACAATGGGCCGTGGCTGTCGTACGGCAACCATGCCGGGTCGGCCGGGCCGCTGCGTGAGGGCAAGGCGACGATCTGGGAGGGCGGGGTGCGCGTGCCGTTCATTGCGCGCTGGACGGGTCGCATCCCTGCCGGCTCGACTTGCCGCGAGCCCGCCATGACCATCGACCTGCTGCCGACGTTCGCCAAATTGACCGGGGCGAAAATCCCGCCTCACAAGATCGACGGCAAGGACATCTGGCCGCTGTTATCGGGACAGCCGGGCGCGAAAAGCCCGCAGGAAGCCTACTATTTTTACTGGGGCCGCCACCTGCAGGGGGTGCGCAGCGGGCAGTGGAAGCTGCACTTCCCGCACACCTATCCGACCCTGGCGGGTGGCCCCGGCGGCAAGGATGGCAAGCCGGCGCCGTACAAGCAGGCGAAGGCCGGGCTGGAGCTGTACGACCTGGCGAATGACGTCGGTGAGACGGTCAATGCCGCCGCCAAGCACCCCGAGGTGGTGAAGCGACTGCAGGCGTTGGCCGATCGTGCCCGTGCCGACCTGGGCGACGTGCTCCCCAAGGAGAAGGGCAAGGCGGGTGCCGCGGCAGGCGGGCAAGGGTGGATCGACCTGATGCCCGTGGCCGACCTCAAGGGCTGGAAGCGCGTGCCGATTCCGCCGGACAAGAAACTCGCCGCGAAGAACCCGTGGAAACTCGCCGACGACGGCAAGACGCTGATCTGCGATGGGGTCGGCGTCAAGGAAATGCTGCTGTACGACCGCGAGTGGAAGGATGGCGTTTTCCATGTCGAGTGGCGTTTCAAGAAGGTGGCGGGCGAGCCGGAGTACAACAGCGGCGTCTACGTCCGCACCGCGGCCGACGCGTCGGTCTGGGTCCAGGCGCAGGTAGCTCACACGAAGAAGCCGCCGCATCTGGGGGATCTGTTCGCCGATCTGCTCGCCGATGGCAAGACGACGCGCGTTGTGGTCGAAGGGAGCGGCTTGAAGCACGCCCGACCGCCGGGGGAGTGGAACACCTACGACGTCACCTGCAAGGGCAAGACGATCACCGTGAGCGTCAACGGCAAGGATGCCACTACCTGGAACGATTGCCCGATCCTCACCGGGCGCGTCGGTCTGCAGGCGGAATTCTTCTATATCGAGTTTAAAAATCTGAAATTCAAGGCGCTGGACTGACCCCGGAGGCATCAATGGGGAGAACCTGGTCAAGCACCGCGGTAATTTTGGCAATTTCGATAGTGCCGGCTTCGCTGCGATTTGGCTTGGCTTCCGTCGTGGACCGAAGCAGTCGTAGGATCCGAGCCGCTCGCCGCAGTAGCCCCAGCCGCTTTGGCTTTACCTCCATCGTGGACCGAACCAGAATGGAACCAACGGCAAGTTCCTTCACACCATCGACCAGGAACAGGGTTGCTTCGTACCCTGTCAGGGACACGGCCCGATCCAGGCGCAGAACACCAAGGATCGTCTTGTCGTCGGCAGGCAATTCGACGGGCAGAAGTTGCCCAACTTCAGGCTTCATCTGGCGAGCCGCCGTTTTCATTTCTATGACGGGGTGATCGGGAATCAGAGTGCCATCGTCGTTCCGTAACGCGACACGCTCTGAGTAGGCAATGTTCCGCTGGAAATCTGGAGATTGGTCGAGGGAGTGAAGGAGCACGTCAACTGCCACCTTGTATTGGGTGGGCGTATGGGCTGGCGCGGAAGTGAGGAAGTCTCCCACGAGGAAAAGGGGATTATCAGTTTCGACATCCAAAATAACCGCATTGCTCACCTGCTCCCGAACTGCGATTTGGGCATTGAAGAGCGGGATCTCTTCATCATCGGCGAATGACACGAACTGACCTTCAGCATTCAAGCCGGTTCCGAGTGCGCAGAATCGTGCAACCCGACAGAGGCATCTGGCTGGGTCGCGGCCTTTCAGCAGTTCCCAGGCCGTCCACCGCAGTGGGTGCAGCCGATCTGTCGCCAGCGGGTTGCAGAGAATCCCCTCAACCCTCCATCCGTCACCTCTTGCGCTGGCATCTGTCAAGAAAATGACGATGTCTTCAGGAATCATGTTGTCCTTCCTAACAAGGATCGAAGACCTCGGCAGCCGGCATTCTCACCTGGGAGCCAACGCCAGCAGGGGCTGCCCTCACGGAATGCGAATAAACCCCCACTGTCTCATGGTCTGTTCCACTTCGCGTTCTAGGCGGAGCCCCTCGACGGCCCGCGAGCCCGGCCAATCCGCCACCCCCCAGATCCGCAGTTGTCGAGCCTGACGAAAGTGAAGGAGTTCATGTGCAAGTGTGCTGTAGTTCGCCCCCTCGTACAGAATAATGGTGTTCAGATATGGCAAGGTCTTCCCGAAACTCCTGGTCCCACTGTGAGTGACCCCTCTGATATTTGGCAACCACAGGATGAACCCGTGCGCCTCGCGAAACTCTTGCAACAGCCGTGCCACGTTGCGATCAATGCGTTGCATGACTTGCGGATTCGGTATCCTCCAGCCAGCAGCCGCATCCAGATTGCTGATGATCCTTGCTTCGGTTGCCGACAACTCAAGGACCGTTTGGCCCGTCCGGTTCGCAGCGCGCAGACTACTGCCGCGTGCCAGGGGGACAAGGCGCGCGACTCCAAGGAGAGTTGCGGGATCGACTTGGCCATTTGCCAACTGATTCAATGTCAAGAGCCAGTTCACGCCCTGATTCAGCAGGCTATACACGCTCTGAACCACGTCCGCCCCGACCCGAACGGTCCGGGCGGCCTCGCGGAGATACCACTCGCGCCATTCTTGGTGGGCAGCGGGGAGATTCGGGTTGCCAAGGTTTCGCGCTCGCCAGTATTCGGCGAAATAGCCATTGGTAACGACGTCAATGAAAGCCTGCGCGGCCTCGATCTCGTTGAAGCCCGAGTTCAGGTAGGCAACGGGGTTTCCGGCTTCGTAAGTCCCCGTTGCGTTGTGCAAAAACCAGGTGTACGGATTGGCATTCGTCGTCCGCTGCTCGATCCGCCCGCGGAACGTGTTTGTCCACCAGTTCGCCACCTCGGGCGCCATGCGCTGGACGTTGTTCCAAAACAGCCCTTGATCAAACAGACCGGAAGGATCCGTGCGGTCCGTCGGGCTGTTATGCACGTACCGGTACAGATTCTCGTCGCCCGCCTGGAATCCGAGGGGAGCGCCATCCCTGAAGAGTCGCACGATCCACTCAGCAACCTGAGGCTCACTTCTCCTGTCCGGACCAGTCGTAGCGGTACTCGGTATCCTGTGGGCTTGCATCGTTGGTCTCCTTCTGCACAAATTCCGGCCGCAGCCACGGGGCTTGACGGACGACCTCCGCCAGCCAGGCGGCCAGGTCCGTCGGGTGACCGGGTTCGCCGGGATCAAAGAGAGCCATGCCGTTCTGCACGCTGGCCATCACCTGGACAAAGTGCAGGTTGCGGCTTCGCGGAAACAAGTAACGCGCGAGCAGGAAGTCTGGCTCTGCCAGCTCAAAGCGGTCTGTGTCCTCATAATGCCGCCCGCGCAGGCCGACGAATACGCCCAGCAGTTCGCGCGGCGTCAGGCCGCGAAGATCCGAACCGCAACGGACGGCCTTCGGCGGCAGGCGGTACTCCTTGAGGTAGTAATCGTCGGGGTGCGAGTGAAAACCGCCGCCGCCGGTTTTCGTCGCCTCGATGTTGTGCGTGACCTTGCCGTCGTCGTAGCGGCAGATGAAGTGCGAGGAGACGCACGCCAGCGACACCGGCCAGCGCAAGCGCCAGCCCAGCGCGACGTGCAGCGCCGCCATGTTCGCACAGGTGCCGCGCCGCGTGTCCATCACGCCGTTGAGGAACAGGTCGCTGGGGTCGGTGTAGAAGACCTTGGTGAGATCCTTCTGGTCTTCGCGATAGCGGATGCCGAGCACTTCATCGACGTAGTAGCACAGGTAGCCCAGCCGGAAGAAGTGGAGGTCATTTTTCCAGGACCAAGGGCTGTCGTGGAATTGTTGCTCCGCCTCCCGCAAGCCGCGCTTGACGTCGTTCGCCCACGTGTCCGCGGTGCGCTTGTAAGCGCCGATATCGAGGTGGGACAAACTCGGAATCTCGCGTGCCGCCGCGAGATTCATTTCCAGCGGGTCGATGAGCGCCAGTTGCTCATCGGAATACGCCAGCAGGTCGCGTACGGTGCGTTGGCGGCCTGGAGTCGCCACAGGGGGCTGGTGCGTGCCGTTCGGTCGCGAAGGGTGTTTGCTCACGGTCCCTCCGAGCAGCGTCGAAAAACGGATGGGTGTGTTCAAGAAGGGTAAACTGGCTCAGCGACCATTGCAACCGGAAAAAGCCGAAAAACTGGGGCGCGCACCACGAACGCTGACAAGGGCGGGAAGGGGGGTGTTGGCGTGATATGAGATGAATATGAATCCCATTCGCCCCTCTTGCTATTCTCTCGCAACGGACGAGTGCCCACAAGCCCAGAGCGCGAGCGACGGGACCGTCCCGTCGCTGGCGCTCTGGGCTTGTGTACTCTGGTCCCGTCGCTGGCGCTCCGGGCTTGTGGGGTGTTGGTCCCGTCGCTGGCGCTCCGGGCTTGTGTCCATTTGCTCTACGTGAACTCTTGCTACTCGGTGAAGGAGGCGACGAGTCACATCTTCACGAGCAGCCGTTGGTTCGCCGCAACCCCCTTCCGTTCGAGTCTCCCTTTCCCGTGCGGCAGAATGATCTCAAGATCCACCGTCTTTTCGTTGCCCAGGCCGAAATGAGCGACCGCCTCCTGACCGGAACAATAGCCATACCCCGCGCTGATCTCGCGGCAGCCGAGCAATGCGTCCGCCTTGCCGAGCTTTCCGGCGGGGTAGACCTTGACCTTCGCACCGATGCCCATGCGGTTCACGCCGTTGCGGCCTTCGACGAGTACGTCGAGCCAGTGCCCGCCCTTCGTCTCGTTGCGCAGGAGCAAGCTGCGATCCTCGATCCACCAGTTCGTCAGCACCAGGTCGAGGCGGCCGTCGCGGTCGAAGTCGCACGACGGGCCGGCCGCCATGTAGATGATGCGCCGGTCTTTGATCAGTTTGTCGAAGAACGCGCCCGATTGCTTGATGGCCAGTTCCGCCTTGTTGGGGAAATCATTCACGTCCCAGCCATCGATCTGAAAGCGCGGAATGCCGTCCTTGATGCCGAGGTTCTTGTAAATGATCGGATAGGGTTTGCCATCCTTGAACTTGACGATGCTGACGTAGATGTCCGGCCAGCCGTCGTTGTCGAAGTCCTGGATTTCGACGTGCGGGGCCTTCATCGTCAGGGGTTTCAGGCCGGCGGCCTCGGTCACGTCCTCGAAGGTCGGCACGCCGTCCTTGATGCCCTTGTTGAGATAGAGGCGAATCGGCGCGGGACCGCGCCACGGTGCCTTATTGTGGTGGCCGATGACGATGTCCGGCAGGCCGTCGCGGTTGACGTCGGCGATGCACACACCGGCGGGGGTGTCGTCCTTGCCCAGTCCCTTCCAGCGAAACACCTCACGGCTCCCCGGCGCCTCGTAGAACTTGCCCTTGCCGTCGTTGAGGTACAGACGATGGTTTCCGTCACCCTCGGTCAGAAAGATGTCCGGCCAGCCGTCGTTGTTGACGTCCGCAACGGCGACGCCAAGTCCCGACAGACCAGCAGGCAGGCCGACTTCCTTCGCGACGTTAGCGAAACGGTGGTCCTTCAGATTGCGGAACAGAGCCGGGCCGGTCTTGACGGCCCCGTAGTAGCGCTCGCAGGTGAGCAGATCCAGGAACCCATCGCCGTCGAAGTCGATGGCGGCCAGGCCGCGGCCCGCGTACAGCGGCGGACAGGCGCCCGACTCCTTCGAGATATCGGTGAACTTACCGCCGCCGTCGTTGCGGAACAGGTAGCTCGGCATGCGGCGGACCTCGTTCTTCGCAATCGCAC
>DASPXY010001548.1:0-3232 GCA_035637055.1 Gemmataceae bacterium
ACTCGCAAGGGCCGATGGGCGGCCAACGCAGGAGGCGATTACCGCGTCACCCTGATGATCCTGTTTCGTGGAGGAGTTATGAACTCGAAGAAGTGGAGTGGCATCGTGTTCGCTCTCGTCGCCGGATTTGCCTTGCTGGCCGCTGGCTGCAAGGACACTGGGAAGGACGGCAAAGAGCAGGCGCAGAAGAAAGCCGAACCGAAGGAGGACGAGGATTGGTGGTGCAAGGAGCACGGTGTGCCGGAGGAGGTCTGCACCCTGTGCGATGTCAAGTTGAGGGCGAAGATCCAGGCGCGACCCCAAGAATGGTGCGCGCTCCACAAGCGTGCCAAGAACATCTGCTTCAAATGCGACCCCAAGTTGCAGGAGAAATGGGCGCAAGCGTACCGGGACAAGTACAACAAGGAGCCGCCGGAAATTACCGAACCGGAAGAAGTCTTTGAGAAGAAGTGACCCTGGCGAGCTGGATGATCGACTCCGTTGAGCCGCGGTTCTCCGAACCGCGGCTCAACGGGTTAGCGCCCGCGCACCAGGAACGTCATGCCGTAGCCTTCGCTGCCGACGCGGCACAGTTGGTCGAAACGATGCCGCTGGATCACCTGCACGAGTTCCCGCGCATCCTGGAGCCGCTCGCCGAAGTTCACCAGTGGCCTTTCGCCCTCGCACAGCACCCAGCAGTCACCGACCCGGCGCACCACCAGCGCCTCAGGACGGAACGGCAGGCTGTTGACGCCGAACTTGACGCCGTGCGGCGCCTGGCCGTTTGCGAGGAAGTAGGCGAAGGTCGGCGGCTGGCCGATCAGGCATTGTTCCGTGAAGTGGTAATACTGGAGCACGTTGTAGGCGAATTGCGCTTCTTGCTGGTGCGGGCCGAAGTTCGCCAGGACGTAATTCCCGGAGATTAATTTCCACTCGTTGTTGTCGCGTTTCACCTCGACCCGGCGCGCGTCGAAGCGGAACCGATCCGGAACGCTGGCCGGAGCGGACGCAGCAGCCTGAACGATTCCCTGCGGTGTCGCTGGCGGCAGAGGTTTACCAAGGGCAGCCTCCCGCACAGGCGGCCCTGCCAGGGGCAACGTGGGTGGGCGGTCCTGGTCGCCGGGGCTGCCGAGGAAATACAGCATGGCGGGAGTGCCCGGGCCAACATGGCCAAGGTGGGTGAAACCGTAATGGCGTATGATGTCCAGGGCGAGGTAGGCATTGTCGCGGTTCTTGCCGAAGTTGAACAGCAGCGCGCGGGCGTTGCGGCTGTTGCCCACCTGCCAGGCGCTGTCCAGCGGCACCACGCACAACTCGTTCAGATCGAGCTTCACCAACCGCAGGCGGGAGTCGGTCGAGTAAGGGGCGTGACCGTTGCTCAGCCAGTATTCCATCACCGGCGGGTCGCCGACGGTGGCGTGCTGCGTCAACCGCAGAGCCTGGATAATACGGTGCGCCTCGCGCGCGTTGGCCTCGCTCGAGCCGAAATCCTTCAGGAGTGCCCCGTGCGCCAAGATTACCCAGCGGTGATCGATGCAGCGCACCTCGGTCATGCGATAGTCGAAGGTGCGTGGGGCGGTCGGCTGCTGGGCGTGGGTGGTCGCGGCGGACAGCAGGGCCGCGAACAGTCCCAGAGTACGAAGGCGCATGGCCTGGCTCCCCGCAGGGAAGGGACGTAGGGCGAACGAACGAGTGCTATTCCAGCAAGCGCCGCGGGAGTCAAGAGAGGTTGAGCAGCAGGGCGCGCTTGACGGGAGAGAGATGCAGTGGTGTACTCAGGGGGTACCTGGGAGGCGTCGGGGGCGCCAACTACTGCCCCCCTCACCCAGACGCCTTCCCTGGCATTTTCGCCGCTGTGAAACCGAAGGGAGCAACTCAGCATGCGCAAGAAGTTCATCGCGGGCAACTGGAAGATGTTCACCAACGCCGCCTTCGCCCAGCAGTTGGCGGCCGGCGTGGTGCAGGGACTGGGCGGCGAAACGCGGGTCACGGTCGCGGTGTGTCCCCCGTTCCCGTACCTCAGTCGTGTCGCCGAGGTGCTGCGCGGCAGTCCGGTCGCGCTGGGGGCGCAGAACCTCTACCCGGAGAAGGAAGGGGCGTTCACTGGCGAGGTCAGCCCGCTGATGCTCGCCGACGTGGGGTGTCGTTACGTCATTGTCGGCCACAGCGAGCGGCGGCACCAGTTGGGCGAAACGGATTCCTTCATCAACCGCAAGGTCCACGCAGCGCTGGCAGCCGGCCTGCAGGCAATCCTGTGCGTCGGCGAAACGCTGGCCGAGCGCGAGGCCAACCGCACCGAGGCCGTACTGGAGGCGCAGCTCATCGGCAGCCTTGCGGGCGTGACGGCGCAGGCCCTGGGGAATGTGATCCTCGCTTACGAGCCGGTCTGGGCAATCGGCACCGGCAGAAACGCGACGCCGCAACAGGCCCAGGAAGCGCATGCGTTCTTGCGGCGGCTCGTGGCCGGGCTGTGCAACGAGGAAGCAGCTCGGAGTTTGGTGATCCAGTATGGCGGAAGCGCCAAGCCAGAGAATGTGGCGTCGCTGCTGAGCCAGCCTGATGTCGATGGCGCCCTCGTCGGCGGCGCCAGCCTCAAGCCGGATCTGTTCCTGGCAATCATCCGGTTGGCCCTCGGCTGAGCCGCAGCAGTCCGGATCGAACTGTCTGCCCTTTCTCCCCTCTCCCGCAAGGGGAGAGGGGTGCAGAGTACTGAATACCAAGTACGGAGTACGAAGGCAGGGAAGCACGCTGGCGCACTCCGTACTTCGGACTGGGTACTCCCTAGACTTTATCGGGAATAAGGAATCTGCGTACAATAGCCCTATGCTGACCTACGCACAACTCCAGCGCAATCGGCGGAAGTTCTTGGCCCGCACCGGATTGACGGTCCCGGAATTCGAGTTGTTGTTGCCGGCCTTCGCCCGGGCCTAGCAACGGCTGTACCCCACCGACCCAACGGTCGAAGGCCAGCCCCGCCGGCGTTCCGCCGGCGGCGGTCGCCAGGGACTGTTGCATCGACCCGAGGAGAAGCTCTTCTTCCTCTTGGTCTACCTCAAGACTTATCCTTTGCAAGTCGTCCTCGGCGAACTCTTTGCCCTGAGTCAACCCCAGGCAAACCCTTGGAGCCAGCGGCTGTTGCCTGTCTTGCAATCTGCTCTTGCTGACCTCGGCGTTCGTCCCGAACGGAACCCCAGTCACTTTGCCGAGAGCCAACCGGCTTGCGCACTGGCGCCTCGGCTTATCATCGACAGCA
>DASPXY010001549.1:0-13598 GCA_035637055.1 Gemmataceae bacterium
AACCTGGGGGACTTTGGCCTTGGATACCTGCGACGTTACTTGCGGGGAGAGTTGCAGTGCGTCAAACTTGCGTCCTAGCCACGTTGGGCGACGACCCACACACCCAGGGGCTTTTCCGCGTTGCCCGAATTGCCCAGAAAGCCGGCGTCGCCGCGCATGTGCTCCCGCCGGGCAGCCCCCTGGACGAAGTGTTTGGCCGGGTCCAGGGTGTGGATCCCACCTGGCTTGGCTTCAGTTATCGCCTCAGTCCTGAAGTGGCAGTCCGCGAGTTTCGCCACTGCCTCCACCGCCTCGCCGCCGAGGGACTACTACGGCGGGCCGACGGTAAGCCCCGGCGCGTGGCCCTCGCTGGCTTGCCCCCTGCCATGCAGGCGGTGGAGAGTGTGCGGGCGGAGTTGCCCTGCGAGGTCTGGACCATGCCGCAGGATCGCGACCTGATGCGGTCCTGTGCCCGCGTCCTCGACTTCTTCGGCGTGCCCCCACGGCTCCGGACCGACATCCTCGACGAACTCCGGCCCGAGTTATTCCCGCCGCGCTTCTCGGAGTTAGACGACCTCGCAAGTGAGGTTGCCGGCAACGACGACTATCGCAACGAGCCGCCCCTGCCGGTGCCGTCTGCCCGCGCTCGCAAGTCGTACGTCGAGCGCATCCGCGAAATGGGAATGCCACTCCTTCGCACCCACTTCGGGATCCCGGCGCCGACGATCGCGCCGACGGTCGAGGGAATCGCGGCCCTGTCCGAGGCGCGGGTGGTCGATGAGATTTCGCTCGGCTCGTCCGATCTATCGCAGCGGCACTTCGGCGACCCTGACGCTTTCGTCGGGCGCAAGAACGACGGCGGCGTGCCGTACAGCACGTTCGAGCACCTCGTCGAGTTGTTCGAGGCATCGCGTCGCGGCAACTACCCCGGCATGAAGCCGTACGCTCACGTGGTCGATCTGGTGCCGTTCATCGAGACGTGCATTCGCGCCGGCATGCTGGTCGGTTCGCATCAGGCAGTGCCGCTGTTCTGGTTCAACGAACTCGACGGCCGCGGCCCGACGCCGGTGCGGGAGTCGATCCGCGAACACCTCGCCACGGTGAAAGAACTGGCGCGGCGCGGCATCCCGGTCGAGATGAACGACCCGAACCATTTCTCCTCGCGCTGGGCGCACGACACCGTTGTCGTCGCCGATTACGCCCTGATCGCGGCGGTGATGCTCGCCAACGGGGCGAAGGATCTGGTTCTGCAAATGCAGTTCAACAAGCCGCGCGAGGTGAGCGACCACGGCGACCTGGCGAAGATGCTCGCTGGCCTGGATCTCGCCGGTGAGCTGCTCGCAGGCTCCGGCGCTCGCCTGTGGCGCGAGACCCGCACGGGCATCGACAGCTTTCCGCCGGACCTCGACGCCGCCCGTCATCAGCTGGCGCGTTCGACCTTCCTGCAACTCCTCGCGGAACCTCATGCGATCCACCTGGTGAGCTACTGCGAGGCGCTGCACGTGGCGGGGGTCGAGGACGTCATCGACAGTTCGCGACTGGTGCGTCGCTGTGTGCGGGTGTTCCGCCGGCACGCCGAGGATCTGCTGCGGCTGCGACAGCATCCGCTCGTGGCCGAACGCCGTACCCACCTCGTCTCCGAAGCGCGGGCGACCCTGCGACACATCGCCGCGCTGGATGGCGCTACCCCGCCTGCACCGGGCGCATCGCTCGCTTCGCTGGTGCGGCGCCTCGCCGATCCCAAGGTTCTTTTCCTGGCGCTCGCCACGGGCGTGATGGCCGCCCCGGGCATCTTCCACCCCGGCTACCCCGCGGCCCGCAACGTGGTCACTGCGCCCGTGGCCAACGGCTTCATCGAGTGTCTCGATCCGCTGACGGGCGCCACGCTCTGCGAGGCCGAGCGGCTGGCTCGATTGCCGGTAGCCTGACATGCAGGAGGTGAAAACTCCGTGGAACCCTGGCAGCGCACGCTGCGTGTCCTCTGGCTGGTGCAATTCCTGACGACGCTGGCCATGAATCTCGGCCTGACGTTCGTGCCCTTTTTCCTGGCCGACGATCCCGTGCTCCGCGTGGCCGACGAGTCCGCACGGGCGATCTACACCGGCCTGATCCTCGCGGGGCCATTCTTCACGACGATCCTGTTCACGCCGCTCTGGGGTTGGGTCGCGGACCGCACCGGGCCGAAGCGGCAGGTCGTGCGTGCCTGTTTCGGACTGGGAGCGACGCAGCTCCTCATGGGAGTGGCACAATCCCCGGCGCAGATGGTTGCGGTCCGAATGTTGCAGGGAATACTCTCGGGCGTGCTGGCGGCGAGCCTTGGCTTGCTGGCCGTCGTCACCCCGAAGGCACGGCACGGCGAGGCGATCGCACGGCTGCAATCCGCGACGCCGATGGGACAGATCTTCGGCCCGTTGCTGGGAGGTGTGCTGGCTGCCGCACTCGGATTCCGCGCGACGTACGCGCTGCTCGGGACATTGATCGTCCTCACGGCGGTGCTGTCGCTGCGGCTCCTCCGCCAGGATGGGTTCGTGCCGACTGCGTCGCCGAATCCATTCACCGCGTTGCTTCGATCGGGCCGTCGTGCCCTCGCTCAGCCGCTGCTGCGGCAGGCGTTCGCGATCCTGGTGGCGGGGCAATTTGCCTTCACCGTCGCTCAGGGTGTCTTTGCCATCTACGCAGGCAAGGTCATCGCCGAGTGGGTCGCTGCGAGCGGAGCGGTCCCGGCGTGGTGGAATACAGGCGTCGGCTTCACCGCCATCGCGATGGCGGTGACCGGTCTGGCGAGTTTCCTGAGTTCGGCGTGGTGGGGTCGCCTCCACGATGGCCGAGTGCCCTTCCTCACGCCCGTCGGCGCCGCCCTGCTTGCGGCTTCGATGCTCCTGCTTGTTGTGTGGCCGCTCTGGTGGGTCGTGTTGCTCGCGCGCGTGGGCGTCGGTGCCGGCGTTGGTGCGACGAGCACGCTTCAGTTCGCGGTCATCGCGGGGCGCGGAGGGCCCGAAGAACGCGGCCAGTTGATGGGGCTGGCGACGGCCCTCACCCATGTTGGCAACCTGGCCGGCTTCGTGCTCGGCGGGGTGCTCGCGGCGTGGTGGACGGAAGCGGGTAACTTCGCCCTGGCTGCCGCTTTCTACGTGATCGTCCTGGCGGCCGCGCTGCGGTTGGAGCTACGCACCCGACAGGCTCCGGCGGAGTCTGTCGTCGCCCCCACCGAAGCGCGACAGGCGGCGTGATCCAAGTTCCCGCTTGCGGGTTAGCGCTCTGAGCGATGCTAACCCGCGAGCGGGGCACTCGGAGGGTATCTCATGCGTATGGCACAATTGGCACTGGTCGGTTGCCTGGCGGTGTGGCAGACATCCTGTTCCGCGGGATTCACCGAGGGCACCTTCATCGGCCGCTGGGAGTCCGAGGACACGCCAAGCCTCTGCTGTGAATTTACCGAGGACGGCGTCGTGCGCATCCGGGGGGACTTCGGGCACGCGGTCGGCACCTTTCCACTTACTGGGAGGACACGGGCTCGCATTCACCTGAGCGGCCACGGACGGCGAGACCTGCCGGACTGGGTGCAGGCGTCGATTGTCGGCGACACGCTCATTCTGGAGGCACCGGATGGCAGACAGGCGAAATTCCGGCGCCGCTGAGCGCCCGTGCGAGAACCCCTCCCCCCAACCCCCTCCCCTGCAAGGAGAGGGGGAGAAGAAGAGATACTGCTTGGCTTGCTCCCCCTCTCCGTCTCGGGGAGGGGGTTGGGGGGAGGGGTTCTCGCATCGACACTGAGATCTTGCTTCACCCAAAGCGAGCGACCGGCACAAGGGCCGCCGTGCGAGCGAGGAAGCTCCTCGCTCGCACGGCGGCCCTTGTGTCATTCCGGACGGTGTTGCGTATAATCACGCCACCGATACGGGCTCGTGGCACCTCACTTCCAAGGAGTTGACTCATGCGACGCTGTGCCGTGTTCGCGGCCGTCCCCCTCCTCGCCATCCTCGGGATGCTGGTCGAGGCGGGGGCAGGAACCAAGGGGAAAAAGATGAAAGCGGGCATCCAGAAACAGGCATTCGGCAAGACCGCGGAGGGGCCGGCGGTCGATCTCTACACGCTCACCAACGCCAACGGGATGATGACGAAGATCACCAACTACGGCGGCATCGTCACGGAACTGCACACCGCCGACCGCAACGGTAAGATCGAGAACGTCGTCCTCGGCTTCGACAACCTGAAGGACTACCTCGTGCGGCATCCCTACTTCGGAGCGATCATCGGCCGTGTCGGCAATCGCATCGCGAAGGCCAGTTTCACGCTCGACGGCAAGGAGTACAAGCTGGCCGCCAACAACGGCCCCAACACCCTGCACGGCGGCGAGAAAGGCTTCGACCGCGTCGTCTGGAAGGCCGAGCCGAGCGAGAACGCCGACGGGGTCGCCCTCAAACTCAGTTACCTCAGCCCCGACGGCGAGGAAGGTTTCCCCGGCAACCTCACCACCACGGTTGTCTACACGATCACCAATCGCAACGAACTCAAGATTGAGTACACCGCGACGACCGACAAGGCGACACCGGTTAATTTGACACAGCATAACTATTTCAATCTCGCGACTCCCAAGGCCGGCACGGTCCTCGACCACGAGTTGATGATCGCCGCCGACTCGTACACGCCCACGGACAACGCGCTGATCCCGACGGGCGAGATCAAGCCGGTGAAGGACACGCCGCTGGACTTCAATACGCCGATGACCCTCGGGGCACGTATCGAGCAGGTCAAGGGCGACCCCGGCGGGTACGACCACAACTATGTCATTCGCGGCGGCGGCAAGGGACTGGTGCTGGCGGCGCGCGTCTACGAGCCGAAGACCGGGCGCGCGATGGAGGTCCACACGACCGAGCCGGCCATCCAGCTGTACACCGGCAATTTCTTGAACGGCAAGGAAAAGGGCCTTGATGGCGTGGTCTACCGCAAGCATTACGGGTTCTGCCTGGAGACGCAGCACTATCCCGATGCTGTCCACCATGCGAACTTCCCCTCGATCATTCTGCGACCGGGGAAGACGTACACCCAGACGACGGTGTACCGGTTCTCGGCGAAGTGACGGTCGCACAGCAGACCTACGGAGCGAGTTCCGTGGGCCTGCTGTGCCAGAAAGGAGCGCGAACGATGCCAAGTCCCTTTCCCGGTATGGACCCCTATTTGGAGCGCCATTGGGGCGATATCCATCACCGCCTCATTACCTATGCCTGCGATCAGCTGACGGGGATCCTGCCATCCGAACTCTGTGCGCGCATCGAAGAACGGGTCTTCGTCGAATCGCCGACGGGGGATGAGCGGACGGTCGTCCCCGACCTGCGTGTCCTCGGTCCGCAGCGCGCGAAGAAAGGCAAAGTGAAGAAGGCCGCCGAAGTCCCTGCCGGCGGACCGCTCGTCTTGCAACTCGATGAACCCGTCACGCAGGGATACATCGAGATCCGCGATGCCGACTCCGGCATGCGCGTGGTAACGGTGATCGAGGTGCTGAGCCTCGCGAACAAGGTGGCGGGCGAAGGACAGGACAAGTATCGCCAGAAGCAGCAGGAGTTGCGCGACGGTCACGTCACCCTGGTCGAGATCGACTTGCTTCGGGCCGGCACACGCGTCTTGCCAGTACCACTCCAACGGCTTCCCGAAGCCTATCAGACCCCGTATCAGGTCTGCGTCCGGCGCGGCTGGAAGCCGGTCGAAATCGAGGTCTACTCCGTCCCGCTGAGGCAACGCTTACCACCGATCAACATCCCGCTCCGCCAGACCGATGCCGACGTTGTCCTGGAACTGCAGCCGCTCATCGAGCAGTGCTACCGCAACGGTCGCTACGAGCAAACCATCAACTACCGCGCAGCCCCGGACCCGGCGCTGCAAGGAGAGGATGCGCGCTGGGCGGACAAACTACTGCGTGACGCGGGGCTACGCGGCCGCAAGCGGCAGACGAATGGGAGCGCGCGGCGCCGGCGATCGTGACCCTCCTGGCGATCTCGCGCCGGGGCGGTTGAGGCTGTCACCGGCGCTGCATATCATTTCGACAGCACGGCATCCCATTGGCTGCAGTGGCATTCCCCGGCATCGCTTTACCGCCAATTGGGACCGTCAAACATTCAAAGGAGACACCATGATCGGCAGACGGTTCGCGGCGCTGGGCGTCCTTGCCGCCCTGGCGCTCGCGCCGCAAGCGCGCGGCGGCGACGACGGCTTCATCCCCATGTTCAACGGCAAGGATCTGAACGGCTGGGTCAACGTCAACTGTGCTCCCGAGACGTTTTTCGTCAAGGACGGCATGATCATCACCACCGGCAGGCCGACCGGCTTCCTCCGCACCGACCGGCAGTATGAAAACTTCATCCTCGAATTTGACTGGATGCACGTGCCGCCCAAACCCGGGGCCGTCGGCAACTCCGGCCTGTTCGTCTGGGGCGATCCGCTGCCGGCGGTCGGCAGCGGCTACACGCGCGGCATCGAGGTGCAGGTGCTCGTCAACCTTGAGTACCGGGACAAGAAAACGGGCGCGGTGACGGCCACCAGTCACGGCGACCTGTTCAGCATCTGGGGCGCGAAGTGCGTCCCCGACCGGCCGCACCCGCTCGGCTGGGAGCGCTGCCTGCCGGCGGAGAATCGGGCGAAGGGCGCCAACGAGTGGAACCACTACCGCGTCGAGGCGAAGGACGGCGTCATCAAGTTGGCGGTCAACGGCAAGATCGTCTCGGGCGTCAGCAAGTGCAACCCGCGCAAGGGCTATCTCGCCCTGGAGTCCGAAGGCTCCGAGTGCCGCTTCAAGAACCTCAAGATCAAGGAACTGCCCAGCTCCAATCCACGTCCGGAAGAGATCGCCAATGTCGCCAAGGACTTCCGGCCCCTGTACACCGGCCTCGATCTGCGCGGCTGGAAAGCTGACCCCGGCCACAAGGGCCACTGGCGCCCGGACGATTGGCGGTTGACCTACGACGGCAAGAGCGAGGCGAAGGACAAGGATCTGTGGACCGAGAAGGAGTACGGCGATTTTGAACTCATCTGCGACTGGCGCTGGACCGCCAAGCCGAAGAAGATGATGCGGCCCGTCATCCTGCCGAATGGCGATTACGCGATGGAGAACGGCAAGGTGAAGGAGGTCGCGGTTCTCGACGCGGGCGACAGCGGCATTTATTTGCGCGGCAGCAGCAAGAGCCAGGTGAACATGTGGTGCTGGCCGATCGGCTCGGGCGAGGTCTACGGTTACCGCACCGACAAGAGCATGCCGCCGGAGGTGCGCGCCGGCGTGACGCCGAAGAAGGTCGCGGACAAACCCATCGGCCAGTGGAATCGTTTCCACATCACAATGAAGGGCGATCGATTGACGGTGGTTCTCAACGGCCAGACGGTGATCGAGAACGCCCAGTTGCCGGGCGTGGCGCGGCGCGGGCGGCTCGCCCTGCAGCACCACGGCGACCCGATCCAGTTTGCGAATCTGTTTATCCGTGAACTGGACTGACGTGTGGCGGGTGGCGGGGGAGTGAAGACCCCTCCCCCCAACCCCCTCCCCGCAACGGAGAGGGGGAGAAGAAGAGAGGCGTTTGTCTGGCTCCCCCTCTCCTTGCAGGGGAGGGGGTTGGGGGGAGGGGTCTTCACTCCGCGCTTGTCCGTCTGCCGCACGTCGCTACAATCGTCTTGCAGTGCAGCCTAATCTCGCACCACTTGGGGCGAGAACGGGGGAACCATCGAGCCGGCAACGCCGCCTCCGGGGCGAACGTCTGCAGTCGCAGACCAGGGGACTTTCACCCCCAAGCCCGTCAGCTAACCCCGTCGGCAGGCCGCGACACTGTGCCGCGGCCGCGTTGAAAGGGCCTCCCCGTCTACTGCACGGACGCCGTGCCCGTCTCCGACCCAACTCCCATGACAACCTCCGGCGAACCCGCCACCCCTTCCGGCAGTTACCGCCTCAAGCGCACCGCTCAGGTCATCATCGTCAGTAGCGTGATGTTCACCTTCATCTCCTACTGGCGCACCGCCGCGGTTGTCCTCTGCGACCTCGCCAGCACCGCCTACTACATCGGCGGCATCGTCGAACAGGCCATCGGCCCCGCGGCCCCGTGGTTCATCCTCGCCGTCATGATCTTCAGCTACGCCGTCCGCTCGGTGTATATCGAGAGCTGCTCGCTGTTCATCCGCGGCGGTGTCTATCGTGTCGTGCGCGAAGCCCTGGGCGCCTTCTCCGCCAAACTCGCCGTCTCCGCCCTGATCTTCGACTACCTCCTGACCGGGCCGATCAGCGGCGTCAGCGCCGGCCAGTACCTCATGGGCCTGTTCCTCGACACCCTCGCCGTCATCAAGCCGGAATTGCAGATTGTCGATCCGGAAACTCGCAAGCTGGTCAAGAACTGGGGTGCGGTCATCATCGCCTGCCTGATCGTGCTGTACTTCTTCCGCCTCAACCTCATCGGCATCCACGAGTCCAGCGAGAAAGCCCTCAAGATCATGGTCGCCACGACCATCATGGCCGCCATCATGATCTCCTGGTGTCTGCTCACCCTCGCCATCCGCGGCCCCGCCCCGGGCAACACCGTTCCCCTCGCCCCGGATCTATCGGAAAAGTGGGAGAACGAGGTCTTCAAGGAACGCGACCCCGTAACCGGCAAGGAGAAGGAAGTCTGGAAAAAGGACGCGCAGGGCCGCTTCATTCGCAAGCTCGATGCCGAGGGGAAACCGATCCCCAAACTCAACGAGGTGACTGGCCAGCAGGAGGATCCGCTCGGTTTCCTGGGTCACACCAGGACAGCTGCCGAACTGCGCGACCCGAACCAGGTCAACTGGCTGTCGATCATCGGCGTGCTCGGCGTCTTCATCGCCTTTGGGCATAGCATCCTGGCGATGAGCGGCGAGGAGACGTTAGCCCAGGTCTATCGCGAGGTCGAATCGCCCAAGCTCCCCAACTTCCGCAAGGCGGCGTTCATCGTCTTCGTCTACAGTTTGGCGCTGACCGCGGGCATCAGTTTCCTGGCGGTGCTGATCATCCCCGACGGCGTGCGCATGAAAGACTACGATCAGAACCTCATCAGCGGCCTGGCCATGCACGTCATCGGCCCCAACGGGCTGAAACTGTTCCTCAATGCGTTCGTTGTGATCGTCGGCTTTTTGATCCTTTCGGGAGCGGTCAACACTGCCATTATCGGCTCGAATGGCGTCCTTAACCGCGTCGCCGAGGATGGCGTCTTGCCCGACTGGTTCCGCAAGCCGCACCCGCGTTACGGCACCTCCTCGCGCATCCTGTACACGATCGTCGGCTTACAACTATTTATCATCATCTACAGCCAGGGCGACGTGTTGCTCCTGGGTGAGGCGTACGCCTTCGGAGTCGTCTGGAGTTTCGTCTTTCAAGCGCTGGCGATGGTGGTGCTGCGCTTCAAGGATAAACGACCGCGCGAGTACAAGGTGCCGTTCAACCTCCGCGTCGGTTCGGTGGAGATTCCGTTTGGCCTGATCGCGGTGCTGATGATTCTGCTGCTGACCGCCATCATGAACCTGCTCACGAAGGAGGTCGCCACCAAGAGCGGCCTCGTGTTTACGGGGGTGTTCTTCCTCACCTTCCTGTTCTCGGAGTATTACCACGAGAAGCGCCGCAAGGGGAAGACGCACCAGCACCTGGAGCAGTTCAACCAGGCGACCGCGGAGGAGATCACGCGCGCCAGCCTGCGGCTCACTCGACCCTATTGCAAGCTGGTGGCGATCCGCTCGCCGCAAAACCTCTTCATGCTGGAGAAGGCCCTCGCCGAGACCGATCCCGAGACGACCGATGTCGTCGTCATGACGGCCAAGGTCACGCCTGCGGGCGAGGCGCCGTCGCCGGAGGTCGAACTGGACCCCTACGACCAGGAACTGATGACAGCGGTCGTCAAGCATGCGGAGAAGATGGGCAAGCAGGTCAGGCCGCTCATCGTGCCGACGAATAACCCGCTCCACACCGTCCTGCGGATCGCCAAGGATCTCCGGGCTCAGGAACTCATCATGGGGGCGTCGAACAAGTACACCGCCGACGAGCAACTGGAGCAGCTCGCGCTCTACTGGTTTACGCTGCATCCCGGCGAGCCGGCGCCGTTAACGGTGCGCATCCTCAGCCGTCACCGCGACGTTTACCTGGATCTGGCCGGCGGCAGCCACATTCCCAAGGTGACGGAGCGGCAGGCGCGGACGGTGGCCGAGTTACGCGCTGCCGGCGTCGGGGTCGATAAGGTGTTGCTGGCGCACACCGGCACTCCGGAGAGTCGGGACGTCTTCGAGGCGCTGCTGACCATGCTCGATCCACAGGTGGCGCTCGGGGTGGTGCCGCTGGTGAATGACGGGGGCACCTCGATGCAAGCACCCGATGTTATCCGGCAAGAGGAGGAGCGAGCGGGGAAGGTGGGCCGCGAGCTTCACGTTTGTCCGATGGACCGCGCGGCTGGCGAAGGGGTCGTGCGTGCCGCGCGCGAAGGCGAGTATGACGTGATCGTGCTGGCGCTGCCGCGGGAGCGGCCGGCTGGCGTGGCCTGGCCGTGGGATACCGCCGCCGTCTACATCCTCAATCACGCTCATTGCAAGGTGCTGCTGGCCGCTCCACCGCTGGTGCCGCAGGAGGTCGATGAGACGTGAAACGGCGATAAAAGGACTCCCTGACGGGCGCGGGTTCGCGCCCGTCAGGTGGAGTCCGCCGGCTCTGGTGGTGGGAATGGCGCAGGTCACTGCGCTCAGGGAGAAGAGCCGGTTCCAGGGGCTGTGGCTGGGCGAATCGAAGGGGATTGCTTCTGCTGTGTCGAAAACCCCTCCCCCCAACCCCCTCCCCGCAACGGAGAGGGGGAGCAAGCCAAACAGTCTCTCTTCTTCTCCCCCTCTCCTTGTAGGGGAGGGGGTTGGGGGGAGGGGTTTTCGACACAGCAGATTGCTTCCTGTCTTGCACGCCTTTGGTTCTATCCATTTCTCGTGCCATTTGCGCTGCCTGGCAAAGTTGGCGCGGCAACATCCTTCATCCCGCCCCGGTTGATGCGCCGCTGGATTGGTAACTGCCAGATTTATAAAGACTTGCGTCAAGTAATGAGCATGTCACGCTGACGCACTCCGGGGGCTGCCTCAGCCATTGCCCTTCGTTGACGTCTTCGGAGCGTTGCCTGGCGTTAGCGCTGCTGTACGCTCTGCTCAGTGGCGTTGACACCCCAGCACGCTTCCGCTATGAGGCCGCCATACCGAGTTGTCGTAATGCGTTCGTGCGGCCATTTCGCTCCAGGGGTCAGGGGGTCAGAGCGGGAGTGTCAGAGCGGGAGTGTCAGGGAGGGAGTCCGCTACCCCTCGCTGGCGCTCGGGCTCTGACAAACGCTTTGTCAGAGCCCGAGCGCCAGCGAGGGAATAGCAGAGTCCCGCGCTGCCGCTCGGGTTCTGACCCCCGGAGCGAAGCGAGCGGGGGTGAGTTATGGTGCGCTTCGCAAGGACGAAGGACATGGGAAAAAGACACAAACAAGAGAATCGCGGTCGCCTCTTTCCCTTTCTCCTACTCCCCCTCGCCTTGTTCCTTTTTCTCGCCGGTTGCTCCAACACCTGCTTCGTGCGCGAATGCGATTATGAGGAGTTTCACCGCCGGCTAAACATCCCGGCGGAACTGGAGACGCATCCGGAGAACGTCATCGCGCAGGTGGACGCCAGCGGGCCGGAACCGACCACGGTGCTCGACCCGGAGCGGCCGCCGCGCTTCATCACCCTGCAGGAAGCCATCGCCATCGCGCTGGAGCAAGGCACCATCGGCTCGACGAACACGCGAGCCGCGTTGACCGCGGTGACCGGCGGGGTGAACTCGCCCGTCGGGGTCAGCAACGACGACCTGGTGGGCTTTACCGGCAACGGCGTGGTCGGCTCCGACAGCATCCGCGTCCTGTCCCTGAATCCCGCCCTCGTCGCGGCGGGCATCCAGGGTCAGCTGGCACGCTTCGACACCCAGTTCACCACCAGCATGAGCTGGACCACGACCGACGAACCGGTCCAGGGTTTGTCGTCGCTGTCGAACGGTCAGGCAGGGGCGCTCAATGCGACCCTTGCCAAGCCCTTGCCGACCGGCGGCGTCGCCGGTATCACTTTCACCGAGAACTACCGCATCCTGGCCAAACCGCCGGGTGGCACCTTCGCCGTGCTCAGCCCTTCGTACACCAGCCAGGTCGCACTCCAATTTGAACAGCCGTTGCTGCGCGGCTACGGTGTGGACATCAACCAGATCCTGGCGACCTTTCCCAACAGCTTCCTCTTCCAGAACGTGAATGGCCGCCGCACCGCCGGGACCGAGGGCATCCTGATCACCCGGTTGCGCTTCAACCAGTCGCGTGCCGAGTTTGAGCGACAGATCAACTTCCAGTTGCTGAACGTCGAGTCCGCTTACTGGTTCCTCTATGGAAGTTACGTCAACCTCTACAGCAAGGACCAGCTCCTGCGCCTGAACTACGCGGCCTGGAAGATAGGTAAGGCCAAGGTCGACGAGGGCAAGATCGCCCAGGACGAATACGCCCTGACGCGGGCGAAGTACGAGGATAGCCGGGCCAAGCGTCTGGCGGCACTGGGCCAGATCCTGGAGGTCGAGCGCGTGTTGCGGCAGTTGCTGGGGATGCCTGCCGAGGACGGCAAGCGCCTGGTGCCGGCCGATGCTCCGACGCTGGCCCCTTATCGGCCGGACTGGCAGGCTGCCCTTGAGGAAGCACTCACGCAGCGGCCAGAATTGGTGCTGGCTCGTGAGGATCTCAAGATCAAGCAGTTCAACCTGCTGGCTCAGCAGAACTTCCTGTTACCGGATCTGCGCTTCACGTCGTCGTACGCCATCACCGGCCTGGGCTCAACGTTGGCTGGCGATAGCCAGTTCCTCGACTCGACCGGCACGTTTCGGCCGACCAACAGCCTGCGGGCCCTGGCGTCGAATCACTTCGATGACTGGACCGTCGGCCTGACGTTCAACATGCCGCTGGGCTTTCGGCTGGAGTATTCACTGGTCCGCCAGGCGAAACTGCAGCTCGCCCAGGCGTACGCTCTGTTGAAGGAACAGGAAATCAAGGCCCGCAGTTTCCTGGCGAAGGAGTTCAGCGTGTTGCAGGAATATCACAAGTCGATTGAGGCGTATAGGCAGGCTCGGCAGGCTTATGCTGAGGAGGTCGAGGTGCGCTTCCGCAAGTGGGCGGTGGGCAAGGTCACCATCGACTTCTTGCTGGACGCGCAGAACGATTGGGCGAATGCCCTGACCAACGAGTACGGAGCGGTGGTGAACTACAACGTCGCTCTGGCGGGCTTCCAGTTCGCGAAGGGGACGCTGCAGAAGTACGACAACGTGGCGATCAGCGAGGGGCCGTTGCCGGCGTGCGCCCAGGTGCGGGCGGTCGAGCATGAGCACGACAGGACGCAGGCGTTGGTGCTGCGCGAGCGGGCCGCAGCGACATCGCTCTACCCGCAGGCGAAGGCGTCCGGCCTGCCCGATCTGCCGGCGGACCACGCTCCGACCTTGCCGGCGCTGATGGCGCCTCCTCCAGCGCAGAAGGCCAACGGGCCCGAGCCGGCTCCTCCGCTTGCCGTGCAAGGGCCGGCACCGGCGAACTCGGCGACGTCGTTGCCAACTCCGGCGGTTCTGCCGAGCCTGA
>DASPXY010001550.1:0-6939 GCA_035637055.1 Gemmataceae bacterium
ATCTCATCCTCGAAATTGGCCGGATGCGTTGCCCACCACTCCTCGCCCGGCAGCACCTTCGCCCAGCAGAGGTAGCAGTGCTCGTGGTCCCAGCCGCCCCGGACCACGCGATACCGCGTCGGATCGAACGGCTCGCCGTGGTAGACAGAGGAGGCATAGTAGCCGGCGTCGTTGGGCTGCAGCGTCAGCAGCATGTCCTGGTCGCTGTAGGGGCGGCGGACGAAGCGGAGCGTCCGGACGAACGCCTCGTTCTCCCGCCGCGTGGCCTCGGCATGCACCTCGTTGGCTCGGCCAAGGTCTTCGGGATGGACGCTGATGACATACGCCGCCCGCCTTCGAGCATCCGTCGCGGCGCGTTGCTCGAAGCGGATACCGGCCGCTCGCAGCAAATCCGCGAGCCGGTCCGAGTGCTCCTTGTCGGCGACATCGAACTCCTCGTAGCCCATGACGCCTCACCCCCGCCGCTGCTTTCTCAAGCCGAACAACTGCTTCTGTTGCGCCTGCGCAAGATAAGCAGAAACCTTGCGCAAGAATAACCACCTAACAACCAGCAACCGTAGCGGCCCTCACGGGCCGCCTGTCGGAGAATCTGTCATCGCCACGCTACTTCCGCCGAATCGTGGATAACATTCGACGAAAGTAGCATCGTCCCGTCAACCTTCGGCCTCAAGCGTTGCCGAGCGCCGTTCGCGTCCGCCGGATCAAGTCGTTATCGGCCTGGCCAGAGCCGCGCAGGTTGAACATGCTCGTCGCCAGGAAGCGATCGCGCCAGGCCGGCGTCGCGTGGTAGAAGTCCTCCAGCGCCGCCGAGCTGAATTTGTAATCGTGCGAATCGCGGCCCTTGGTGAAGATCAATCGCCGCCCCGCCGCCATCAACGCCTGCGCCGACGCCTGATCACGCTGCAACAAGCCCAGCGTCTTGCGGGCGGCGATGGTGCGATCACGGCTCACGTCGGCGAAAATCTCCTCGATCGCCTGCGGCCCGCGACCCTGCGGCTCCTGCCGCTCCAGCGTGTCGATGCGCAGATTGCTCAGGCGGCCGCGGCCAAGCATCGCCTGACGGAACATCGGCAGGAACGCCGCCCCCTGCAGGAGCAGCATTTGCCGCGTTTCGTCGTTTTCGCTCGTCTGGTAGGCGAAGTGCAGGGCGTTGACCGTCGTGACACAGTGGATACCGACGATGCCCGGCTGCCGTCCGATGAGTTCGCCCGCCGTCAGCAACAGGCCATCCCACAAAGAAGAGGGGTCAATTCCGTTATTCAGCATCGTGACGATGCGCTCGCTGCCCTCCGAGGGCGCGGCGGTACGCAGCGCAGCCAGCAAATCGGTCGTTGCCTGCGGGGTGATGCGCCCGCGCCGCCAGTCGCGGCGGATGCGTGCGGCCCGTGCGAGGTTCTCGCGCCAGGGACGATCGGCCGGGTCGTCGCGGCGAGCGGGGTTGGTGCCCGAGTGTTCCAACAGGGCAAACGCCAGCGAACGCATCACCGGCTCCGCGTGCCGCCAGCCGATCGTGTTCAGCGTGCGCCAGGCGTTGGCGGAGTAAATCGCCTTGTGGCCGATGTCGCGGAAGTCGCGAGCGCCATAGCGCCAGAACAGCTCGATCACCTCACTGGCACCGGCCGAACGCACCAGCGACGCGATGGCGACGTCGGCGCCTTCCTCATCCCAGTTGTCCATCGCCTCGATGAATCGGCGGCGCGCGTGGGCTGCCTCGGGCAGACGCGCCTCGTTGACCGGCGGCATTTTCCAGTCGGTGCTTTGGAGATGACGGGCCTGCGATGTTTTGAAATTATCGAGCGCCCAGAATAGCGGCAGCCAGCGGTCGCGATCCTGGGCGGCCACGCTGGCGAGGTGAGCGGAGTTCGTGACGAGGACGGCGTGGAACTGGAAGCCGACCGGGCGCGGCCGAATGCTGCGGACACCGGCCAGCAGCACCGCCGCCAGCATTTCCTGATAACTGGTGCCAGTGCGGATGCGCTGGCCCGCCTCTTCCAGCAGGCGCTCGCGCGGCGTGTCTTCGAGCATGCGCACGAGCGGCTCGATGTCGGCGGCAAGGCGAACGACGTTGGGCACGGCCTGCACCTGAGCAGCCGACAGCGGCGGCAGGCCGCGCAGGAACGCGAAGTCGCCCAGGCTGGCCAGGACGCCGGCGCCGGCCGCGCTGGAGAGGAATGCACGACGAGACGGATCGGAGAACATGGAGGCCCCCTTCGTTGGCCGGCAGCAGGCCGGCGACTGGTGAAATTGGGACGAGTTGACGGGGCCATCTCACGCCGGCCGGAAGGGGAAACGTGCGACTCGTTCAGATACCGTGTTCGGCCACGGGCTGGGGCGCGATCCGCAACGATTCGCCCGGCACACTCGCCTGGCCACAGGCGCGGAGATAGGCCGCGTTCTTTTTGACGCCGCGATACACGAGGAAACCGAACACGATCGCCGCACCGTACGCCATGCTCAGGATGAGGTAGATGCTGGCATTGTAGGCCGCGGGCAGGTTGGCGCCGTCGTCATCCTCCGAACCGGAGGATGCAATCGCTTCCTGTCAGGACGGACACGCCTGCGCCCCGCGCGGCAACGCCGTCAGGGCCAGGATAGTCAACAGGATCAGCAGCAACAAACGCAGGTGCTTCAGCCTTTGCGGGAAGACCCCTCCCCCCAACCCCCTCCCCGCAACGGAGAGGGGGAGCGAGGCAGCGCATTCTTCTTCTCCCCCTCTCCGTTGCGGGGAGGGGGTTGGGGGGAGGGGTCTTCTCTCAAGGTGCTTCATGACGGTTATCCTCACTGCGTATTGTAGGCGCCCCTCAGACGGGCGGATAGAGATGGTAGAGCATCAGATAAACGACCACGCCGGTGATCGACACGTAGAGCCAGAGTGGCAGCGTCCAGCGGGCCAGGCGCATGTGCTGCTGCAGCCGGTCGCGCAGGCCGAGCACCGTCGTGATGATCGCCAGTGGAGCCACCACGGCGGCAAGGAGAGTATGCGTTAGCAATATCCCGAAATAGAGCGGCCGTACCCAGCCCTCGCCGGTGAAGCGGGTCACGACGCCGTCGCGCACGATGAAATGGTAGTAGAGGTAACTTGCCAGAAAGACCGCCGACACCGCCAGCGCCGAGAGCATGCACGCCTTGTGCAAGGGAATGTGGCGGCGACGAATCGCGACGTAGCCAACCACCAACAAGAGGGCACAAGTCGCGTTTAGCGCCGCATTGACCGCAGGCAGAGGACTGCCTAACCGGGCCGGGGTGAGGTTCTCAGGCGGAGGCGCACCGGCGGGCCGCGATGGCGGGGGATCGCGTTCGCGAACCAGTTCCTTGACGCGCTCGGCCAGCCGCGCTACCTCCTTGGGATCGCGCCCCTCGCCGATGTACCCACGAATCTGGCCTTTGTGGTCCACGACGACCATGCGGAAAGTGTGATCGACCTCGAAGCCAGGCTGGGCCTTGTCATTCTTCGTCATCCCCTGCAGGAACCCCTTCTGGACCAGCGTGCGCATGGTGTTCCAGTCCCCGGTCAGGAACAGCCAGCGCTTCGGGTCGGCGCCGTAACTGTCGGCGTACTCGCGGAGCTTTTGCGGTGTATCGCTCTCCGGATTGACGCTGAAGCTGACGAGGACGACATCCTTGACGCCGGCGAGTTGCTTCTGCAGGTTCTGCAGGCCGGTGCTGAGCTTCGGACAATCGCCGGCGCACTCAGTGAAGAAGAACGCGGCGACCCAGACCTTGCCCAGCAGATCGGCACGGCGGAGGGGCTGGCCGCTGCGCTCCGTCAGTGTGAAGTCGGGCACAGGGCCGAGATCCTCGTGCAGTGAGTCGGCCTGTTGGGCTCGGACTGGGGCAGTGGCGTAGAGTAGGGCGACGAGCACCACCGCGGTACGGAAAAGTGTCATCCGAGTTCCATTCAGTCGCGCGGCCAGGCATCGTGATGCCAGCCAACGACGGTGTCCGGCAGCAGCACCACCATCAGCATCAGGGCCAGGATCACCAGGGGGATGATGAGGAAGTACAGTTTGCCCCAGTCGTACTTGACGTGCATGAAAAACATGCCCACCAGCGTGGTCTTGACGACGGCCACCACCATGATGATAAGCAAAGCGGTCGCCGCCGCGATGCCGGCCAGGTTGACCAGGAACGAGATGGCTGTGCAAACGCACAGGACGGCGAAGACGGCGAGGTAGATGTTGTTGGTCGGTCCGTCGTGGTGACCGCTATCGTGACTGTCGGCCATGAGATTCACTCCAGAACGAGCCGCCGGGTTTATCCCGGCGGGCCAGACCGCCGGGATAAACCCGGCGGCTCGTTGCAAGCGTTTTTATACGAGGTACAGCAAGGGGAACAGGAAAATCCATACGATATCGACAAAGTGCCAGTAAAGGCCCGTGTATTCGATCAGGGCGGTGTGCTGCGGCCCGAAGCGGCCGCGCGCCGCCATCAGCAGGATGATGACGAAAATCACCAGGCCGCCCAGGACGTGCAGCGCGTGAATCCCCGTCAGCGTGAAGTAGCACGACGCCCACATATTGCCGTAGGGGATCGAGTACGACACGTGCAGGTCCGGGAACTCGTCGAGGAGTCCCTTGACCTCCGACGGTTCAGACGACGTTGGCCAATCGACCTTCTTGTGCTTGACATACTTGCTACCCGCGACCGCCAGGTTCAGCTGCTTGGCGCTGAGACCCGGCAAACGCTCCAGCAACGTCCACGCGGCGGCCACCGGCTTGAGATCCTTGTTCTGCCCGGTCAGCTTGTCGAGCGTCTCCTGAAGATCCTTGCGGGTGGCTTCGTCGATGGCCTTTTTCTCTTCTGCCGTCGCAGAGGGCGTGAGGTTCTTCTTCTCGGCCGCATTTTTCTTGGCCTGGGCTTCGTCCTGTTTCGTCTTCGCAGTCTTGAGGAACTCCGCCCACGCCGTAACGGCGGCGGACGAAGCGCCGACCGCATGGGCCGGCTCCTTGACGATGTGTTCGAGCTGCTCCCGGACGTGGCGAATGTACTTCGGTCCCTCGACACCGTCGAGCTTCTCGTAAATGTGACCGGGCAAGATGGCGTGCTCGAACTTCGCCTTGTACTCAAAGGTCTTGATGACGAGGAACACGCAGCCAAGCGCCAGGGTGAGCGCGATGAGTTGCGTGGCGCGGCGGATGTCGCCCTTGCCCAGCGCCATGTGGGCCAGCACCACCGTCAAGCTGCTGCAGATCAGCACGAAGGTGTTCACCGCGCCCATCCATTCCGCCAGGTGAACGTCGTGCGGCGTCGGCCACGGTTCGTAGCCCGTCGGCGTGCCGTTGCGCAGCAGAATGTAGGTTCCGATCAGTCCGGTGAAGAACATGATCTCCGTGACCAGGAAGAGCCACATCGCCAGTTTGCCGTGCGGCAGCGGCAAGCCCATGTGGGCCTTCGGTTCATCAGCGACTGCGTGTGCCATAGGATTCAGTGGTCTGTGGTTCTCATGCAGGTCCAAGCGCTGCTTTGTTCGTAGTTCCGCCTTCAGGCGGCGTGACGTCGAGCCGCCTGAAGGCGGAACTACGAACAAAACGCTTCTTGATTCCGCATTAATTGATCCCTTGCAGCAACAGGAGCACCAGAAGCAACGGCAGATACAACAGCGAAGCGCGCAGCACGCGCCGCGCCCGAGCGTTGGAAACCTCGCGCACGAAGCCGAGCGTACTGCCGAGGAACCCGAGCCCCAGCAGCAGAGCACCGGCCGCGTACAGCATGCCGGCGCGGTGCAGCGCCACCGGCATCAGGCTCACCAGCACCAGCGCGAGGCAGTAAACGACCATTTGCCGTCCCGTTAGGCGGCCATCGCCGTCCACCACGGGCAGCATCCGTAACCCGGCGCGGCGATAATCCTCGCGATAGATCCATGCGATCGCCAGGAAATGCGGCACCTGCCACAAGAACAGCACCGCGAACAGGATCCCCGCTTCCGGGGCGAGCGTCCCCTGCACGGCGCTCCAGCCGATCACCGGCGGCAGGGCGCCCGGCACCGCGCCGACCAGCGTGTTCAGCGTCGTGCAGCGTTTCAGCGGCGTGTACAGGAAAGCGTACAGGACGAACGTGATTCCCGCGATCAGCACCGTCAGCGGCTGACGCACGGCCAGCGCGAGGTAGAGCAAGCCGCCGGCGCCCAGCGCCAGGCCGAACAACAACACCTCCAGCGGCTGCAGACGCCCAGCCGGCAGCGGACGGTTCTCGGTGCGGCGCATCAGCGCATCGCTGTGGCGCTCCAGCAATTGGTTGAGGGCGCTGGCACCGGCGGCGACCAGGCCCGTCGCGCAGACCGTGTGTAGCACGAGCCAGCCGTCGAGGTCACTGCGCCCGGCGAGCCACGCCCCCGCCGCGACCGTGAACAGCACCAGCACCGAGACGCGCGGCTTGGTCAATTCGACGTAGTCGGCGAGACGCGAGCGCGACAGCGGCAGGGCCGGCAAGCCCACAGGTTGCAACCCGTGGGCTTCGGAAACGGCGGTTTTCATGCGGCGCCCTCCAACTGACCGGCGGCCACAGGTGTCTCTTTCGCAAGACTCGGTTGCCGGTGCGCCAGGAGCAGCACGGCTACCGAGGTCGCAAACGTCAGCGCCCCCACGAGGTAATGCGCCGAACGAATCATCACGCCCGCCTCCCCTGGAAACGGCTCCACCTGACGCAACATCTCTGCCGCTGGAAATCTGCTCAACCACGTTTCGACACCCAGGATCAGTTGCACCGCCACCAGCGCCACGAGGATCCCCACCGCTCGCATTCCCTGCCGCTCCTCGCTCGGCACGTCCAGCGCCAGCTTCACTAACCACGCCACCGCCGCCACCACGACAAAGGCGCCGAGGATGTGGCCCCGCGCCCCAAGGGTGAAATCCTTGTGTCGCACTAACCCGCCCAGGATGAGCTGCCCGTACAGCAGCAGGGCCGTCACCACCGACCAGTATCGAAAGCGGGCGGTGGCTA
>DASPXY010001551.1:0-8390 GCA_035637055.1 Gemmataceae bacterium
CGATGTACCCGGCACTGCCCTGCAGCCCCGGGATCGCCAGACAGCACAGCCACGGCAGCCAGTGACCTGCGCTCACACCGAGCGCGGTCATCAGCGTCCAGATCGTCGAGCGCAGGCTGGTGCCGCACAGGATCGAGAACCACATGCCGAGCGTCGCCGCGAACGCCGCGAAGACCAGCCACGCCGCCGCCACCAGCGGCAGCGCCACCGGCGACAGCGCCCCCGTGGCGATGCCGATGCCCCACAGCAACACCAGCCAGAGCATCCCCAGCCGCACGCTCAGAATGCTGCCGAGCCATTTGCCCACCAACATCGGCGTGCTGTCCATCGGGGTGGTCAACAGGCTGTCGAGCGTCTGCCGATCGCGTTCGCCGCTAAAGGACGTCGAGGCGCGCACCGCCACCGCCAGCAGCATCAGGCAGCCGACCAGCGTCCCCGGCGCGCGCACCGCCCAACCGTTGAGTTGGATCAGGAATCGATCCCCCGACGGCCGATCGGCGTAGGGGTAGTTGAGGTGATGAAAAAGCAGCACCAGGGCTGTCGGCACAAAGGCGCTCACGAGCACAACGACGACCACGACCCAGCGCGCGCCGCCGAAGCGCCACCCCTCGGCGAAGACCTCCTTCCACCACATCGGATGGTTGCCGACCGGCGGCCGTGGTCTCAGCCGTCTGACCGCAGACCCCTCGGGGCCCTTACCTTGCATCTGCCTCAAGGCGACCGCCCGCAGCCGGAACACGGCCCAGGCGGTGCAGAGAATGGCCAGCAACACGTGAAAGATGGCGTAACTGCCCACCATCCCCGGCAATTTTGTTTCCAGGATGTCTTTGGTACCTACGCCCTGCCCTTCGGGACGGTCTTTGGTCACTGCGTCCCGCAATTCCCAGAGGTAGGGGAACAGGTTACCGGCGTTGAAGCCGTTGGCGAGGTGGTTGGCCAGGCCCCAGGTAAAGCCATCTTTTGGCTCGACACGCTCGACAGACTGGAGGCGTGCGACCGGCGGCCCTCCACCCGGGGGGGCTTGCAATACCATCACCGGCCTGGACCGGGCCTGAGCGCTGGCAGCCTGGGCCAAATACAGCAGCGAGGACAGCCCCAGATACATGACAAGCAGAAGGTACGCGGTGGCAATCGCCGCGCGCGGCCGGCGGCACCAGGTCGAGGCCAGGATGCTGACGCCCGCCAGGCCGATCATCGTCAGCGCCGTCGCCGCAAAACCAGCCTGGACCAGCATCGGATCGACGCCGCCGAGGAACTGGATCATGCTCATCAGCGGCAGGCCGGTCAGGATGAACAGGATGATGTTCGCCATCCGCGCCACCAGTTTGCTCAGGACAATTTCGCGGTTGCGCAGATCGGTGGCGAGCAGGAATTCCAGCGTCTTGCGGTCTTTTTCCTCCGCAATCGAGCCAGCGACGTACGCTGGCGTCAACACCACTACGGCCAGCAGCTGGGTGCTGATGAACATGTTAAAAAATTCTTCGGCCATGCGCGCCTCGGCCGCGGCAGTGCCCATGCGGGCGGCGGTATAACGGCTCCCGAGGTAGGCAGTGAACAGAATGAACAGCAGCAGACCGGCGTAGGCGCAGCGCACCCAGACGAACCGTCCACGCCGGGCCGAGCGCAGGACGTCGTAGAACAGGACCGGCCCGAACAGTTTCAGCCAGCCGCGCCGCAGCAGCACCACCGACGTGAGCAGGAGCAGCCCCCAGACGATCAGGCGCCCCTCGACCGACAGGCGGCCGCCGTAGACCAGCGCCAGCAAGACGCCGAGCAGCACGCTCAGTGCGCCGATCCGCTCTTGCCAGGACTCGCGGCTGTTCGACCAGCCGACGTTGCGGCGAAGCCAACTCACCATGGGGCTTTCTCGATCTCTTCTGGCGAGGGCTTGGCTCGTAGTTCCGCCTTTAGGCGGAGATGCCTCAACCGCCTAAAGGCGGAACTACGAACCGGGGCCTGTTCGCCGGGCCATCGAAGCGCGATCCCTACTTGACGTCG
Source organism: Gemmataceae bacterium (assembly GCA_035637055.1). Classification (GTDB taxonomy): domain Bacteria; phylum Planctomycetota; class Planctomycetia; order Gemmatales; family Gemmataceae; genus DASPXY01. Next base: position 1,999 of record DASPXY010001551.1, read on the forward strand.
CGCGGCTGCAGGCAGAACTCCAGGACCGCGTGGACGTCGCCCTGCGGCACCAGTTCCGGCTGACGGGCCGTGCGCCGCATGTGTTCGGCCAGGCGCCGCGTCAGTTCCGCGACCACTTCCGCGTACTCGGGGCGTTTCGCCAGGTTGGTCGTCTGCCCCGGATCCTCCTCGACATCGTACAGCAGGACGGTGCGCCCGGGCAATGGCCGCCCCGTTGTATAACCGTCCTGCCGCTCCCGCTTGCCGGTGCCGTAGATCAGGTGCCAGCGCTGCGTCCGCACCATCGCCTCCTCATTCTCCGAATACTCCACGAAGACCTGATCGCGATGGTTCACCGCCGCTCCCTGCAGCAGCGGCTTGAGGCTGAGCCCCTGGACGGTCTGCGGAATCGGCACGCCGGAGTAATCGAGCGCCGTCGGCACCAGGTCGATGAACTCGACGAGGGCCGGGGTGTTGCGCCCGCGCGGCGGCAGCGGGTCGCGGCGACGCGGAGCACTGATAATCAGCGGCGCCCGCACCGCCTCGATGAACAGGCAATGCTTCTCGAAGCGGCCATGATGTCCCAGCAGGTAACCGTGGTCGCCGAGGAAGATGACCAGCGTGTCCTCCTCCAACCCCAACTCGCGCAGTGCATCGAGCACGCGGCCCACGTTGCGGTCGAGGAACTCGACGGAGGTGTAATACGCCGCGGTGATACCCTGCTTCTCTGGCTCGGTCAGATCCCGGAAAACAGCGGGGATTTGCCAGTCGTCCTCCGGTCCGACCTTCGGCACGGTGATCTTCTCCGGGCGATGGCGGCCGCGGAACTCGACGGGGAAGTGAAACGGAGAATGCGGCTCCGTAAAGCTGACGACCAGGAAAAACGATTCGCCCTTTTTCGCATGGAGGTACTTGACCGCTTCCTGCGCGAAGTACGTGCCGGCCATGTCTTCGTCAACGGCCCCGTAGGGAAGATAGCCGGAGTTGAGCCAGACGCGAGCGGGATCTTTGAACGGCTTCCACGCCGGCAGTACCTCGACGCCCTTGGGCAACGGTTTGGCCCCCTTCTCCTTGAGCCAGCGGCGATACTCGGGAAGATCGAGGCGAAGGGCGAACCCGTGCTTGAGATTGCTATTGAAGTGCATCTTGCCGATGGCCGCGGTGGCATATCCGCCTTTTTGCAACATCTTGGCGAGGGTGTTCTCCGTCGCGGGCAGGGCGGTCCGCAACTGCGTCACGCCGACGGTGCGCGGATAGCGGCCGGTGAGGAACGACTGACGCGAGGCGGTACAGACCGGGCTGTTGCAGAACGCGTTCTCGAAGCGCACGCCAGCGGCAGCGAGGCGGTCGATGTTGGGCGTACGCACCTGCTTGTTGCCGTAGGCGCCGACGGCGTGCGTGGCGAGATCATCTGCGACGATGAGCAAGACGTTGGGCCGGCGCGGCGGATCCGCGCGAGTTGGCGGCGGCGTCAGCGCGAGGGCGCCGACGGCGGCGATCCAGAGCAGACGCATGGCAGGCTTCTCCGAGAGGGTAAGGCTTCGAGTTTGGGCGAGCCGCGAGCTAGGATCCTACCCGTCGCGGAAGGGCGTGGCAAGCAATCGTATCGCGGCGGTGGTGAGAGCCTGTAACTGGTTTGGCGAGCCGGGAGTGAGCGACCGGAGGAACCCTGGCCCCCTGTGCCCTCTCAACTCATTTTGGTGCGACCCACTGCCAACGCTCATCGAAGAACCCCGCGGTCACGATCCCGGCTGGCCGCTGCGAGGTCGGCGGTTGGTTCACGTCAAGTACCGCCCAATCCGGCAGTTTCGGCACCTGACGCGCGTTGTTCAGGTAGTCGTACTCGCGGTAGGTGAAGCCGCTGTTGAGCACGACGTACTTCTTCGGGTTGAGCGGGTTGGGGTAGATCAGCACCGGGACATGATGGTCGGGAGAATACATCTTGCCGCCCATCCGCACCCCCTCCGAGTCCCAGACGATGGGTAACTTCGCGGCGAGCTTCGCCAGGATCTTGTTGCTGCTCGGGTCGCCCCAGAGGATCAAGTTGCTGCTGGCGATGTCGGCTTCGGTAACGGCGGTGTCGTCCTTGACCGGCGCCTCACCGCGGAACTGTCGCCGCCAGTGCTCGACCGCATGCGTCATCTCCCCGGTTACCCATTTGCCGACCTTGTCGTTGAGTGGTTTGCCCGTCGGCCGCACCATGACGAAGCGATCGAGGAAGGCGTCGTCAATCGGCCCCTGCAACCCGTGCCGCTTGACGAGCGTGCCGTCATCGGACCTGGGGACCGCCTTCCATTCGCCGTCGATTTTGCGGACATGAACGGTCCACGAACGATCCGTCTGCACCGATGGCAGGCCCATGACGAACTTCCGGTTGATTTCCAACTCGGGCCTGTTGCTCGCATCGAAGGACCAGTGGCCCGCCGGGAACGACAGGGTCAGCGCGGACACGTTGTTGGTCCGCATCGTGACACGCATGGCCCCAGGGCCTTTGAAAGCACTCGACGAACGAGCAATGACGGCATCGACGGTGGCGCGTTCCCAGTGCCGTTCCAGCCCATCGACCCGTAGCCACACACAGTCGTTATAGCGGAGCGTCCATGTTGCAAATTTGATGTGGTGCGGCACCGGGTCGCGGCCCTTCTCCACGATGCTATCGATGCGCCGGTTGATCTCCGCCTTCGCCTCGGGATGATACTTGTGCCCGGTCTTCGGCCCGATGATGTGCGTCAACTCCAGTCCAACCTTGCGGAGTTCGCGGGCCATCACGTCGGCGGCCTGCTTCTGCTTGTCGATCTCGCCGCTGTACGCGACCGTCGGGCAGTTGAACAGGTTGACCGCGTAATCGGTGCTGTTGTAGAGGTGCCAGAGCTTTTCCTCATACCAGGTCGGCATGAGCTTCTCGTTCTGGAACACATCGAGGAACTCTGGCGTCTCAGAGAACCCGGCCCCCGGCGCGGCCGCGGCCCACAAGCCCGGGTAATGCACTGCAAACTGCCAGCAGGCCGCGCCACCCATCGAGAAGCCGCGAATCACGAGACGGTTTTCGTCGATGGGATAATGTTTGCGGACGCTCTCATACGCCTCGAACAGATCGACCTCGCCGGCGAACTTGTTGGCGTTGCAGTAACGGCCATAGAGGTGCAGCACGAACGCATTGGGCGGCGTGAATTCGCCGGGGTTCTTCATGCGCTGGTCGAGGAAGTTCAGTTCGCTGAGCGTTTCGCCGCGTCCATGACACCAGAAATCGAGGCGAAACTTGTGCGGCGTGTTCGCCGAGTACGACGCCGGCACGACCAGACCATACGGTTGCACCGAGCCGTCGATCTTCGACACATAGCCGCGCACGATTAACCCCGTTGCCGTCGCCCACGCCGGTTTGCCGTCGCGCAGTTGCTTGGCGCGCTCGAACCCGTGCTTGAGCATGGTGCGGGCAAGGGCGATATCTTTGGCAACATCCTTGAAGTTGAAGAACTCATCGTAGGTCAGGGCGTAGCGGACGGCATTGTGAAAGATTTGCACGTCGGGAAGCAGTGCGAGGAGAGCAGGCTTGCCCTTGAGGACTGTCCGGAGTGTGTCGATTTCGCGGCCGAGCGCTTGGACGCCGTCGGCCAACTCCTGCCGGGCCGCGGCGGACAGTTGGGCTCCCTTGGGCGGGATACGGCGCACCTTGTCGGGGAGGTTATCCTGCGGGCCGTCCGCCCCGGCGAGGCAGGCCGTCAACACCAGCGACAGGGTGCTCAGCCATCGCGTTACCATCTCTGGATCCCCACTCTGCAGAGGTTACAAGCTGACTGTACACGGTCCCGGCGTGACCTGTGGTGCTGGTGCCCACGCCTCGATCTCGTCCCACGGCCACAGCGGGCGCGGGATCTGGCGATACTCGTAGCGCCAGAAATCCGCTGGGGCGCAGCCGGGTACACGCACTACGAGGATCTCCGTCGCATGGTCCTTGTAGGCCGCCCGAAAACCGCACGGGCTTTTCGCCACCAGGACGCTCGCCGCGAACGGGTCGAACCCTGCGGCTCGAAACAACTCCGGCGCGAAGTGCGGCCCGGAGCGCGACGTAACGACGACACGGACGTTCTCGCACCGCAGCACGGCCGACCGTCCCATGTCGATTGGTAAATTCCGGGCGAGGTGGCCGCTCATCACAAAGGCGGCATCGAACAGGCGCTCGACACGGACCGTCAGCGTCAGCGGCTGCGAAAAACGGCGGTCGCGCATGCCTCCCAGGGCGGTCGTCAACGCGACACCGGGGCCATGGCGTTCCGCCTCTGCGACGACCTCCGGCGCCACCAGCGTCACCAGCGCAGGCCGCGGCCAGTCGTATTTCAACAATTCGCGGAGCACATGGGTGCTGTCCCCGGGAGCGCCGGATGTCGTCGAGTCGGCGCTGTCGCTCAGGACGGTCAGGCCACTGGCGTTGTCATAGGCACGGTGAACGCCATCTTCAATTGACACCAATTCAGGGAGATAATCGCGCCGTTGTCGCCAGACGTCGGCGGCGAGATTGCGACAGGCTTCCTCGGCGAGAGAGCCATTGCCATCAGCGACGACCAGCACGGAACTGCCCAGCTCAGGAATGTCCAGCCACGGCTGCACCGTGGCCAGCCCGGCGGTGAGAATCCGCGGATCGGCCTCCAACTGCTGCAAGCGCCGCCGCAACCCGAAGCTGACGCTCGCCGGATCCTGCGTGTTGGCGCGCTCGGCGGGGACGACGAGAGGTAGTTTCTGAAAAGCGGTCACCGGCCGGGCGCCGTCGATCAGGATGCGCCGCAGCACCGCCGCGCCGCGCTGGCCGGTCTCGAAGACGTCGATGTGCGGGGCGGTGTGGTACAGCACCAGGGCATCGGCGTGTTCGACCATGCGCGGCGTGACATTGGCGTGCAGGTCGAGCGTCGCCACGAGCGGCAGCCGCGGACCGATCACCTGCCGTACCGCCGCGAGTACCTCGCCCTCGACGTCCGGGGCGCCCCCCGCCGCGAGCGAACCGTGCAGAGCCAGCAGGACCGCATCGACCGGCAGCACCGCGGTCAGGGCGTCGATGATCTCGCGGCGAATCCATTCAAAGGTCTCGTAAGTGGCGAGTCCACCAGGCCACGCGGGCAGACGCACCAGGCCGACGATCTCAGGACGTTCTGGCCAGGCGCGCAGCGACTGAATGAAGCCGCCGAGTTCGTTGGTGTCGGCCATGCGCTCGACGAGTTCGCCGCCGCGCAGCACACCGAACTGCTCGAAGTCGGTGCGCGTGGTGGGGAGCGGATTGAACGTGTTGGTTTCCTGCCACAGCTGACCGATGGCGATCCGCATCAGACCCTCCCGATTTCGCGCACGGCGCCGTCGAACCGGGCCAGCGCCGCGTCGGCGACTGCAGAGGTCGAGACGGAGCCCACGGCCTCGCGGAGGCTTCCAGACAAGGTAGGGAACACCCGGAAGAGTTGCCACGTGCTCTGTCGAAAACCCCTCCCCCCAACCCCCTCCCCTGACAGGAGAGGGGGAGAAGAACAAGGCTCTGTCTTGCTCCCCCTCTCCGTTGCGGGGAGGGGGTTGGGGGGAGGGGTTTTCGACAGAGCAGTTGCCACGCCCTTCCTTGAGGACAGGGAAATCCCTCTTCCCCGCCTTACTGTTCATCCGTACAATGAAGTGTCGGCGGTTTGGATCTCATCTCATCACGCGGCACCCCCCCAGCGCTCGCCGCCGCGCTGGGTCCGCGCGCACAGCGAACTCCTGAGGGCCCCATGTCTGCACCAAGCGACTTTCCTCCTCCCGCAGAGCCAGCCGTCAGTCCCTATGGCGCCGTCTGGCTGGACGAGTTGGCCTCCGCCCCGGCGGCCGAGACCACTTGGTTGTGGCGCGGCTACCTCGCCCGGAGCTGCGTGACGCTGCTCTCCGGCCAGCCGAAGATGGGCAAGACCACGCTGCTGGCCATCCTGCTCAGCCGCCTGGCCCGCGGCGGGCTGCTGGCGGGCCAGGACGTGACGCCGGGCAAGGCCCTCGTCGTCTCCGAGGAGCCACGCGACCTCTGGGATCCGCGGTGCCGGCGCTCGGGCCTTGGCAGCCACATCTGTCTGATCGCGCGGCCGTTCCTGGGCAAGCCGGATGAGGTGCAGTGGCTCGGGCTGCTCGACCATCTCGCCGAACTCCACAGCCGCCACACCGTCGCCCTGGTGGTCATCGACTCGCTCGCCGCGTTCCTGCCGGGGCACAGCGAGAACGACGCGACCGCGATGCTGCGCGCCCTGCTGCCGCTGCAGCGCCTCACGGCGCAGGGCCTGACCGTGCTGCTGCTGCACCACCCGCGCAAGCAGGCCGCCGGCGACGGTCAGGCGGCGCGCGGCAGCGGCGCCCTGACCGGCTACGTGGACGTGGTGATGGAGATGCACTGGTTCACGCAGTCCGCCGAGGCCGAT